>JBBTHA010000001.1:0-26404 GCA_038060535.1 Elusimicrobiota bacterium
ACAGTTCAGGCTGCCTTCGTCGGTGAAGGCGGGCTGACTGGGGATTTCGGGTTAAGACTGTCTCGGCCGTGCGTCGAGATCTCTCTAAGGCGCGAGTTCGTTCAAATAGGAGGCGACGCGGCGGGCGGCGCCGCCGTCGGGAAGCAGAAATAAATCCTGGACGAGGCGGGCGCGTTCGGCGTCGCCGGGAAGGCCGTCTCCGGGACGAAACCGTTCCAGGGCCGCGCGCAGCGCCGCCACCGAGGTGAAGCGCGGAATATCCGCGGCTTCGGACAGGGCGGAAGCGTCGTAGGACAGCGGCTTCCATTGCCAGGCGGGGATGCCTTTAAGGACCGCCTCCTCGGCCACGGTGGAGTAGCTGAACAGGACGAGGTCGGCCCAGGCGAGGTCCTCGTCCAGGCTCGCCGTGGACAGTCGGACGTGGTCTTTGAGGGTCTTGAACTTATCGCGGCGGCTGAGCGGCGCGAACGGATGGTCGCGCAGGCGCAGTTCCACTCCGGCAAGGCCCTCCGAGGCCGCCGCGGCGGCCTCGAGCATGGCCGACTCGACGTCCAAGTCGAGCGCCGGGGCCAGGAGCACCCGCACTCCGGGGCCGGCGCGTTTTTTCGCGGGCTGCGGAGGGCGGACATGGTCGTAGCGCGGAGAGCCGGTCGCGACGACTTGATCGGCTGTGTAGCCGCAGGAGAGAAAGTGCTCGCGCGTGACCTCGCCCATGGCGAAAACGATGTCTGGAACCGGGACGGCGCGTCCGTCGGGTTCTCCCCGAAATTCGAGATCGGGATCGAGGAAATAGAACGTTTTTTCCAGGCAGAAGCCCGCGTGCTGGACGGCGGCGGTGCGCGCTCCGGCGGCGCGCGCGCCCGCGAAACAGGCCCGGGCATGGGGAAAGTGCTCGAGGAAGTGGACGCACACGCCGGGTTTGACGTCCTTGCAGGCGCGCTCGACGGCCGCCCGGATGAGGGCGCAGCGCGGGAGACAGCCGTCTAGAAAACCCCTCAAAAGCCGTTCGGCGAACAGAGGGAATAGGTCGAGGCCGTCGCGCAGGAAAATGGCCCGGAACGCGGGGTCGTCGCGCCGGCGGAGATAGGCCGATGCCGGGCGCAAGTCGCAGGCCGCCTCGAAAGCGTCGCCGAGGTCGAGGGTGGATTGGAGCAAGGCGACGCCCGCGGCGGATGCCGCCCGCGCGGCGTCCAGCCGCCCGCGCGGCGCGCGGGCCGGATCGCCATGAGTGTCGAGCCAGCACAGGCGGGCGGGTTGCGCCCCGAGGGCGGAGAGTTCTTGGGGGAGAGCCTTGAAGTAGCGGTCGATGAGAAGCCCGTTTTCGGACCTCACGGACCAGTCCCAGTAGCCCAACAATGCGACGCGAGGGTTTTTCGCCGGGCAAGCACGAGGGGCCAGCGAACAGGCCAGGATATCAAGCAGGGCTTGAGCCAGTCCGTAGGCGCGAGAGCCGAGCGCTCTCAGCCACCAGAGGGGTTCGATCGAGCGCCACGGCGCGTTGCGTGGGATCACGGCGAGGCGGCCGCGCAAGACGTCGACGACTTCAGGCGGGGCTCCCCAGGTTTCGATTTCATCCGCCGCGGTTGCGTCCGCGGCCCACAGCACGGCGCGCACGGCCAGAAGCCGAGCGAACGTCGGGTCATTTTCGCAGTCTTTGAAAGACACGGGGTGATGCCACCAGGCGTCCGAGCCGCCCGCGTCCTCGCGCAGCGTCCTGCCTCCGACCCTCCCGGCGCCGATGCGCGCGCAGGTCTGAAGATAATCGACGCGGGCCTTGGCGCGGGCTTCTGGGGGCATGTCCCGCGCCCGAAGATATTGCCCCGCGGCGCGCGCGGCCAGCTCCTCTTCCGCTCGCGGAGGGAGGAAACTGAGAACGGGTCCAGACGGCGTTTGAGAGGGGTTCGTCCAGCAGACGCTTAAACGGCTCATTCGCCGAGGCCGGCGATGGCCGCGCGTCCCATCGCCAGAATGGCCTCCTCGGTGCTTCCGCCGACATGCGGGGTGGCCAGGATTTTGGGATGGTTCAAAAGCCGCGGGTCGCTCGGGGGTTCCGAGGAAAACGCATCGAGGAAGGCGCCGGCCAGGCGTTCGGAGTCGAGAGCTTTTATCAAGGCGTCTTCGTCGACCAATCCCCCGCGCGCGGTGTTGATCAACACGGCCGTCGGCTTGAATACATCCAAATGAGACGCGTCGATGAGGTTTTTGGTTTGTTCCGTGAGCGGCAGGTGCAGGCTGACGACGTCGCTTTCGCGTAAAAGCTCCACGAGCGGGAGCAAACGCACTCCCCGGGCTTCGGCGAAGGTCCTGTCGGGAGCCATGTCGTGTGCGAGGATGCGGGTGGTCATGGGTGCCAGCAAAGAGACGAATTCGCGCCCCACCGCGCCCAGGCCCACGAGGCCCACCGTTTTCCCCGTCAAAGTCGAGCCTTTCAGTTGGCGCCAGGTCCCGTCTCGCAGTTCTTGGGACGTCTCGGGAAAACGGCGAAGAAGAGCGAGAGCGCCCATCAGGGCCAGTTCGGCGACGGAGCGGGAGTTGGTCCCCGGCGTCCAGGACAGCTTGACCTTCCGGCGCTCAAGGGCCTTGAGGTCGACGCTGTCCAATCCCACCCCGAATTTACTGATGAGCTTAAGTTTGGGAAGGCGGGCCAGCAGTGTGTCATCGACGACTTCAAGAGCGAGGATGGCTTTTTCGCAGTCGAGGAGGAAGGAAACAAGGGATTCATCCTTGAGCGTGGCGCCGGTGTCGTTGAATCGGGCGCTCGGATATCGGGCCGTTAATTCCGCCCTGAGAACGGGGTGCTTGGAGAACGAGCGCGACGCGACGCACACGGTGCTCATAGTAAGGATTCCTTTCGCCCTTTGGCGAGATATTCTGCGCAGACGGCGCGAAATTTTTCGTCGGAAGGGACTTCCATCTTGCGAATGATTCCGTCGCGGTCGGGCAGGATCAGGCCCAGGTTCGCGGCGGTGTTCTTTTTGTCCTTGGCCAAGGCGTCCAGGAACTCGATGAGCGGCACGGCGATGTCCTCGCAGCCTTTCCAGTTCGCCGCCAAGGTCGGGCGCATGCGCTTGTAGTGGGAGGCGTCGCCGCGGCCCAGGCGCGCCGAGACGAAATTCGCCAGGTCCATGCCGATCGTCACCGCAAGTCCATGAGGAACGGCGTATCCCGTCGCCGATTCCAGGGCGTGTCCGAACGAGTGCCCGTAGTTCATGACCAGCCGCGGTCCCGTGTCGAACTCGTCGGACTCGACGATCGGTTTTTTGATCGCCAATGACGCGATCAGATAGGACGTCATGACGGATGCGTCGGCAAAGAGGCGGGGATAATCCGCCGCGATCCGGTCGAACGAGGCGGGACCGTCGATCGCGTGAACCTTGAGCATTTCGCCGACACCCGAACGTATGTCCTTCTCATCGAGCGTCCTCAGGAATTGGACGGCGAGCAGGACGCGTTTGGGCGGAGTGAAGGTTCCGAGTATGTTTTTCGCGCCGCCTCCGTTGATCGAGCTTTTCGATCCAATGCAGGAGTCGGCCATCGCGAGCAAAGTCGTGGGAACGAAGACCCAGTCCATGCCGCGCAGCATCGTCGCGGCGAGAAAGCAGGTGATGTCCTGGATGACGCCCCCGCCGACGGCGACGAGGGTCTGCCCGCGGCGCACGCCTTTGGCGGCGAGGTGGCGCACGAACTGCGGCATCGCCTCGATGGATTTTCGTTCCTCGGTCGCCTCGACGCGCAGCACGCGCCCGGAGTTGAGAGCCGGACGCAACTCCCGGTCATACAGGTCGGCGACGCGGGCGTCGATGATGAAATGAGCCCCCGACGCGATGAGAGGAAGCAGCTCGGCGAAGGGGTCCGCGCGGCATTCGACCGCGTAGGGGCCTTTATGCGAGGAGACGACGAGATCAGACGCGGGTGAATCCGCCATCGATGATGATGTGTTGGCCGCTGATGTAGGTGTTTTCGGGACCGCACAGCCAGGCGACAAGAGCCGCGATTTCCCTTGGCTGCGCCAGGCGCCGGGCGGGAATGCGTCCGACGAGCTTCTTGATCCCCTTGGCGCCGAGCACGCGGCGAGTCAGGTCCGTGTCCACGAACCCGGGAGCCACGCAGTTGGCGAGCACGCCTCGCGGGACGGCTTCGGCGGCCAGCGCGGCCGTCATTCCGTCCAGGGCGAATTTGCTGGATGAATAAGAGCCGCGATGTTCCTTGCTGATGACCCCGAATATGGACCCGATGTTGACGATGCGTCCCCAGCGGCGGCGCATCATCGCCGGCAGCAGCGCCCGGCAGAGCATGAACGGGGCGCGGACGTTCACGCGCTGTATCAGGTCGAAATCCTCCGGTTTGATCTCGGCGAAGGGCGAGAGGATGTTGATTCCCGCGTTGTTGACCAAAATATCGAAGCCGCGCCGGGCCATCGCCTCGGCGAAATCGTTCGTCGCGTCTTCATCGCGAAAGTCGAGAGCCTCGTAGGCGCAGCCTCGTAGAGCCGTTCCTCCGGTTCTCGTGCCGGTGACCGTGACCGCCGCCCCGTCCTCGCAAAGACGCTGGGCGATCGCCCGGCCGATGCCGCGCGTTCCTCCGGTCACCAGGGCTTTGCGTCCGGCAAGCGGTTTTTTCATCGGGACCTCCTGGAACCGGAGTCGCTGAGGCGGTACTTCTTTTTCCAGGAGGGGTCGGCGCAGTAGATGCGGTAAATGAGCTCCATCGTCTTGAAGGCGTCGAGAGAATGCCCGTGGAGGACTTTCTTGTTTTGGAGGACGCAGTCGGCGAATTCGTGGATTTCATCGCGCCAGGAATTGTCTTCATTGTAGCGCGTGGTCGTCTCTCGGGGATCTCCGGAGTCTTTTTTCGCGGCCGTCGCCACCGTGAGGGTTTCCGCGCCGTAGCTCTTGGACCCGGAGAGAATCCCGGCCAGGTTGATGGAACCGCGCTCCAGCGTCATGTCGAGAGAGAAGCGGTGGCGCCAAAGAGTGGCCGAGGAGTGGAGAAGAGCGACGGCGCCGGTTTTGGTCGTCATCAGGGCGTAGGCGTTGTCCTCGACGTCGTGCTTCCAGTACGAGTTGCTGACGACGCTGCGCACGTCGACGAAGTCTCCCGCGAACAGCCGCATCAGATCGACCATGTGTATGCCCTGATCGAGGAGGATGCCGCCCCCGGCGTAGCGCCTTTGCGCCCGCCAGCCCTTGTCGAAGGGGATGATGTGGCTTTTGCCGTAGATCCCGTTGAGATTGAGAATTCGGCCCAGACCTCCCGAGCGTATCAGACTCAGCGCGTCGCGCACCGAATCATGGTAGCGGTGATTGAAGCCGTATTTCAGCTTAAGGCGGGGGTGCCGGCGTTCGGCCTTGCGTACGCCCGCCACGTCGGCCAAGTCGCGGCCCGGAGGTTTTTCGCAGAAGACATGCAAGCCGGCGCTCAGGCCGCGAATCGTCGCGTCGGCCGCGAGGTAGTTCGGCAGGCAGACGAACAAAAGGTCGAGCCGTTCCCCGGAGATCAGGTCGCGGTAGTCGCGGTATTGGCGAACGCCGTCGGGCATGACGGAGTCCCGGTCGAACGTGACGTCGCTGACGGCGGTCACGCTCAGACGCGGGTGAGCGTCGATGTGAAGGCGCCGCCTTCGGCCCACGACGCCGTAGCCGGCGATGCCCACCCGCAGCCGCGCGTTCATCGGGCGGCCGCTCCGGCGGCGTATCGCGCCGTCAAAGGGTCGTTTGCCATCGCCGCCTCGGCCCGGGCGAGGTCGGCGGGCGTGTCCACGCTGACGGTTCGGCGCGTGGTCAAGGAGAGCTTGACGGGGTCTCCATGCTCGACGCAGCGCATGAGATCGACCGATTCGGCGATTTCCAAAGGCGTGGGCTTGAGTTCGTTGAAGCGCAGCAGGTAATCCCGGCGAAAGGGGATGATCGGAACCTGGCGGCGGCGGGGAGAGTTCCGGGCCCCTTTGCGGCGCGAGGGGATGGGCTCCCGGGAAAAGTACAAGGCCCGGCCTTGGGCGTCGGCGACGACTTTCACGCAATTGGGGTCCTCGAATTCGGCCTCGGTGTCGATGTCCGCCATGAGGCAGGCGATCGGGCAGGCGGGGTCGTCGATGAGAAGTTTGACCGCGTCGTCGATCATGTCCGGCCAAACCATTGGCTCGTCTCCTTGGACCATGGCGACGATGTCGATTCTCTTGCCGGTCTGAGCCTCGATGGCGAGCATCGCCTCGGCGCAGCGGTCCGAGCAGCGCTCGTGGGAGTCCTTGGTCATGACCGCTTGTCCTCCCACCGAGCGGATGTAATCGAAGATCTCGCGGTCGCAGGTGGCGACCCAGGTCTCATCGACCGTCCGGGACAGTCGCGTGCGGAAGTAGCAGTGGCCGATCATGGGCACCCCGTGGATGGGGGCCAGGGGTTTTCCAGGATAGCGGGTCGAGGCCATGCGCGCGGGGATGATGGCGACGACGCGGGGAGGGGTCATCGGGGTGAGCGCAGCCCCTTGAGGGCGGCGCGCAGGGCCGTGTCGTAAATCCGGGTGTCGAGGCTGTAGGCGATGAAGCCAAACCCATCCTTGATGCGGCGGCGCAGGGCGGCGGGATCGGGCTCGATGACGTGCAGGCCTCCCGGCTTGCGCGCGCGGCGTCCGGCGTCGCGAACCTTGGCGATGGCCGCCTCGACTTTCGGGTGAGACAGGCGGCCGGCGACGCCCAAAGAAGCGGACATGTCGTAGGGACCGAGCAGGTAGGCGTCGATGCCGGCGACGCTGAGGATGGCTTGGGCGTTGTCGACGCCCTGGGAGTTTTCGATCATGGCGACGACGACGGCCTCGCGTTCCAGGCGCTTGAGGTAGCCGGGAAAGTCGGCCCCGTAGGCGTGCGCGCGGGCCAGGCCCACTCCGCGGCGGCCCCGGGGCGGATAATGGACGGCTTCCACGGCGAGTTCGGCTTCTTCCGGGGTCGACACGCTCGGAACGATGATGCCCCGCGCGCCGCTGTCCATGACCCTCTTGATGAGGTCCGAGTCGTTGGCGGTCAAGCGCACCAGAGGCGTCGTCCCGGCGAGATCGAGAACGCGCAGCAAATCCTCGCATTCGCGTATGGTGATGGAGCTGTGTTCCAAATCCACGGCGACCCAGTCGAAGCCCGCGCGCGCCGCGATTTCGGCCAGGGCCGGGTGGGCCAAAGTGAGCCACGTTCCGATGGTCGGCACGCCGCGGCGGAGTTTTTCTTTGAGCGTCATCATAGCCCTCGAGCGCGTAAATCGTGAATTTGAATCAGGCCGACGGACCTGCCGCGGCCGTCGACGACGGGGAGGACGTTGAACGGAGTGCTGCGGTCTTCCATGATCTCCACGGCCTCGGCGGCCAGGGCGTCGGGACCGATCGTCGTGGGAGAGGAGTTCATGATCGAGCCGATGTCGCGGCGGCGGATGTCGCCTCCGGATTCCAGCGCGCGGCGAATGTCGTAATCGGTGACCAGGCCCAGGAGGCGGCCGCGGCGGTCGACGATGCAGGCGGCGCCTGCTTGAAGGCGGGTGATCGTCGTCAAAAGTTCGGTCGCCGAGGCGCCCAAGGGCACGGTGGGGTTGCTGCGTCCCGTGCGCATCACGTCGCGCACGCGCAGATGCAGGCGCTTACCCAATCGTCCGGAGGGGTGGTTGGCGGCGAAATGTTCGGCCTTAAAGCCGCTGCGCTTCATGAGGGCGACGGCGAGAGCGTCGCCAAGAGCCATGGCGACCGTGGTGCTTGTCGTCGGAGCGAGGTTGAGCGGGCAGGCCTCGGCTTCGACGGGGGTCTCGAGAACGATCGTCGCGGCTTTGGCTAAAGTCGAGCGGGAGTTGGCCGTCATCGCGATCACCGCGATTTTGCGCGCGCGCAAAACGGGGAGCAGCGCGTTAAGCTCGTCAGATTCGCCCGATTTGCCGACCGCCAGTATGACGTCTCCTTTCTGGACGACGCCCAGGCCGCCGTGAAGGGCTTCGCCCGGATCGAGAAACAGGGAGGGGGTTCCCGTCGACGAGAACGTCGCCGCGATTTTTTGGGCCACCAGACCGGATTTTCCCACCCCCGTGAGGATGAGTTTGCCCCGGCAGGAGGCGATCAGGTCCAAAGCCCTCGTCCAGCGCGCGTCGACGGCGCCGGCGGCGCGGGCCAAGGCCCGGGATTCAAGCGTCAGGACCCGGCGGATTTCGGCGACGTCGGCCTTTCCTCTGGACATGAGTTTGCGTCTGGATTTTATCAAATACAACCGGTGTGATCAGGAGGGAGATCGAGTCAGGCGGCTGAGGTAGAAGCAGCGCTGGGGCGCTTTGATGAGCTTATTAACGGCCCAAGTCGCGCCGCGGCTTAAGGCGACGCTGCGAAGCAGGCGGAGCAGTCTTGCGTTCGCCAGGGGTATGGCCTTAAACGGCGTCAATCCCATGCTCTCCATGGTGGCGCGAAGCTCGCAGATCGTGTCGCTCAAGGTTCCCGGCTGATCGAGCAGGGTGCAAACCAATATTCCCCCGGGCTTCAGATGCTTCGCGAAAACGTTCAAGTACGCCTTATGGACGGCCAGGTCCACCGTGCGCGTGAAAGGATAGAATTCGCGGGAGTGGATGATGTCGTAGCGTTCGGGAAACGTCGTGTGTTCATCGATCGCGACGACGTTGAAGCGGCACAGGGGAAACGACCGGCGCGCGTATTCGATCGCCGACTGGGAGATGTCGACTCCCGTCGCGGCGGAGCAGCCGACTCGTACGCGCAGCGCGTCGGTGATCGCGCCGGGTCCGCAGCCCGCGTCGAGCAGGTTCGGTCGCCCCGATGGCGGCGCAAGAGAGGCGAGGGCGGCGGCGGCCTGCTCGGCGTATTGGGCGGCCGCCGCCGCGTCGATGATCGCATGCAGGCGGACCCAGTCGTCTTTGTGATGCTTGAGCAACCGGTGGTAGGCCCCGAAGTCTCCCCGGGACGCGTCCTGACCGCTTTCCACGGCGGAGATTTCCGCTTGCTCCTGCTTGAGCAAGTTTTCGGGGAGAAAAGGGTCGAAGTCGCTCATGGGCATTCTCTTACTCGCCGTTCTCAAGCTCTTTTTCCAACTCTTCAACGGTAGGCAGAACGCCCTTGAGGTCCGCCGGAAGGGATTCGACGATTTTGGTTTCCCAGTGCGCGACGCCGATCGGTTTTTGAACGCCGCGCAGAGCGTACTCAACCACAAGCTTTTTTTTCTCTTTGACCAGGAGCAGGCCGATAGTGGGCTTATCTTCAGGATGACGCAGCAGATCGTCGACAGCCGAGAGGTACATGTTGAGCTTGCCTAGGAATTCCGGCTTGAAGGGCACGGCCTTGAGTTCGATGACCACATAACAGCGCAACTTAAGGTGATAAAAGAGCAGATCCACATAGAAGTCGTCGTCCCCTATCTCCAGATGAACTTGACGCCCGACGAAAGCAAATCCGGTTCCCAGTTCAAGCAAAAACCGTTGGATATGATCCACCAGGGTTTGCTCGACTTCTCGCTCTCGATGCGGATCGGCCGTCCCAAGAAAATCAAAAAGATAAGGATCCTTAAAAATCTGCCCCGCCATGTCGGATTGAGCCGGCGGGAGAAGTTCCTTGAAATTGCTCAGGGCCTTGCCATGCCGCTCGTGGGCGCGGCTCTCGATTTGCAGCGAAAGAGTCGGTTGGGACCAGCCGTTTCTTAGGGACTCGCGTGCGTACCAAAGCCGCGTTTTGACGTCGCTCAAACGTTCGATCAGGGCGATATTCTGACGCCAGGGCAATCGTGCAACGACCCGTTGCACGATTGCGCGGTCGGGCCAGGCGGCCGCGAAGGCCCGCATGTATTTGAGGTTTCTCGGCGAGAATCCTCTCATGTCGGGATAGGCTTTGTGAAGATCAAGCGAGAGCCGATCGATCACCTTGGATCCCCAGCCCTTCCGGTCTTGGCGCGCAAGGATGGCGCGGCCGATATCCCAGTACAGGCCGATCATCGCGGTATTAGCCGAAAATGCGATCCATCGTCGTTGTTTTCCGATCCGTTCTTTCAGGGCGGAAAGCATTTCAGAGTATCCGCGCGGCATATCCGATACAGGCGAGGCGACTGGAAAAACGGCCTCGTTTCTGGAACGACCCCGCACTTTTCGCATGTCCTTAGTCGTTTTCAAGCCGAATCCCGGGGGATACAAAGACGAGTTGAAGGCATATTCTAACGGAGCTGGTAGGCTCCGCCGACTCCCGCCATGCGGGCCGCGACGACCGCCTTGATCCTGTCCAACTCCGATGCGGAGAACGGGTCGGCGTCCGCGCAGGCCGCATAGCGGCGGGCTTGCGCGAGAGCGGAGGCGCCCGCGATGACGGTGGACACTCCCGGTTCCGACAGGCAGAAGCGCAGCGCGAACTCGATGAGAGAAGCGTCGGCTACGCGCAAGTCGTTTTGGATACCCTGGAGCGCCAGGATTCGTTTCTGGAACTCGGGGCCGGTAAAGTAGCGGGAGCGTTCGTCGGTCGCCGGGATGACGGTGTCGGGGCGGTAGGAGCCGGAGAGAAGGCCGCTGTTGAGAGGAGATCGAACGATGACCCCTTTGCCCAGGCGCGCGGCCTCGGCGATGACGGGGGTCGCGCCGTGATAGAGAAGATGAAAAAGGACTTGAACGGAGTCGACGCAAGCCTCATCGAGGGCCCGCAGGCCGTCCGCCGATTCGCCGACCACCACGCCCGCGAATCGGATGCGGCCTCGCCGTTTTTCCTCGCTGAGAAACGAGGACAGGCGCCCATCCTTCCAGTCGGACACGGAAGGCTTGTTGAGTTGGTACAGGTCGATTCGCTCGGTTTTCAAACGGCGCAGGGAGCGCTCCAGGCGCGCTCGCAGATAGTCGGGGCTGAAATCCCTTTTCCCGTCGTCGCGCAGGCCGGCCTTGGTGGCCACGAGGATTTCCTTGCGCAGCGAGGAGGGCAAGGCGCCGAGAAGCTCCTCGGCGGCGCCGTACTGATCTCCGGTGTCGAAAAACGTCATGCCGTCTTCGACGGCCCGCTCGAGCATGCGACGGGCGTCCTTGGAGTCGACGTGTTTGACGCCGGGCGCTGAGCCGTCGACGTTGGCCAGCTGAGCCGTGCCCAGGCCGACGGCGGACACCCGAACGCCCAGACGTCCGAGCTCGCGCGTTTTCATCGCGTCAGGTTTTCGCGGCGGCCTTCTGGCGCAGCGCGCGCATGCTTTTCTTGGAATCCCGCATGGACTTGACGCAGACCCGGCAGACCGGATTGAGGTACCACTCGCCTTTTCGGTGAAGCTCGCGCAGAGCCGTCATCTTGGCGCCAGTCCAGCAGGATTTGATGGTGTCGCCCTCGTTGAGATTGCCGAGGATGAAGTCCTTGGTGTGCTCGCGCACGGGCGAGCCGCAAGGCATGACGTTGCCTTGCGTGTCGATGACGGGCATCTCCCAGGGCAGGCTGCAGTGAAAGGGTTCGGCGTCTTTATACGCGGCCTTGAGCTGGGTTTGGCTGAGGGCGGCCTCGGAGTCCGGCTTCTCGAACAGGGAAAAGTCCACGCATTCTTGAAAGGTCACCATGTTGAGGCCCGGCGCGTTCTTCCACTGGTCGAGGAAGGCCTGCTTCTGGTGGATGTTTTCCTTCTGCTCGACGAAGCTCACGCGCGTGCGCACGTGGTGGGCTTTTTTCTCCAGTTTGATGCGCAGGAACTCGTTGACGTTTTTGATGACCTTGGAAAGGCTGCCGCCGACTCGCAGCACGTCGTAAACGGCGTCGTCGACGGCGTCTATGGAAAAATTGATCTTGGTGATGCCGGCTTCGATGAGTTCCGCCGACTTTTTAGGGGTCAGGAGGTTGGCGTTGGTGTGCAGCCAAATGTCGAGTATGCCCGCGTCCTTGGCGTCTTTGACCATGCCGATAAAGCGCGGGTTCATCATCGATTCGGCCTCGTGATCCATCAAGATGGCGTTGAGACCGTTGGCGCGGCATTCCGCGAGGATTTTCTCCCAAAGTTGGACGCTCATGTGGCCGACCTCGCGCTCGCCCATATTGACGACGCGGGGGCAGGAGGGGCATTTCAAGTTGCAGTAATAGCTCGCCTCGATCTCTATGGAGAGAGGAAAGTCCTCGAGATGACTCCGTTTTTGGGCCGCTTCGAACTTGCGGCGGTATTGACGGTAGGCCGGGGACTCGCTGGCGGCTCGCCAGGAGTCGTCAATTTCGTATTCCGAAATATGATCCCAGTATTGGGAAATGGTTTTTGGGGTGTCCGTTTTCATGGGAAGGAGCGCTCTCCGACGAGGAATTGAGCCGAAATCATATCATTTCCCGGTCATCCCAGCCCGTGTAAAGGGACGACCAGGCCGAATCGCGATAGAGGACCATTCCGTAAAAGCCCTCGAAATCATAGGCGCGCCATATCGCGCGCGTCGCGCGCAGAGGCGTGTGGAGCGGGTATTGACGGTAGATTCGTTCGGTTTCCACCGCCCAGCCGCAATGCCGCGCCAGCAGCTTGAGATCTTCCGGGCACAATTCAAAAAGGTGGACCGTCTCCGGGCTGACGCGTTTGCTCAAGCCGGCGCGCAGGTGGTGCAGCCCGACGCGGCTCGTTGAGACGTAAGGCACGGTCAAGACCAAGCGTTGACAGGGCGTCTTGGACAGCCGGTGAAGAAACGTCGCCGGATCGCAGAGATGCTCCAGGGTCTCGAACGACAGGAACACGTCGGCGTGCACCCCCTTTTCTTGGAGGGATTCGGCGCGGCACAAAAGGGCTTCCAAGCCTCGATGCTGGACGCGGGCCACGGCCTGGGCATCGAGATTAACCGAGAGGAAGCGGTGCCCTCCGTCCGGGAGCAAGGCCTTGAGCGCGGCGATATGGGCGCCGGAGGAATCTCCCACATCCACGACGGTCGCCCCGCGGCGCGCGGCGAGCACGGGGGCGGCCAGGCTGACTTGGAAGGATTGCTGGGCGCGGACTTTGTATTTCAAATAGTCGCTATCCAAAACGAAGTCGGTGTATTGCCGTGACAATTCCGGAAAGACCTCGGCGTGTCGAGCGACCCAGACGTCAAGGTCCTGTTCGGCGACGGCGGCGCGCAGGCTGCGAAGAAGAAGCGCTTGGCGCGCGTTTCTCAGCGCGTCTTGGGCGCTCTGCGGGACGAGGGCCTTCAGAAATGTCTTCATGCGGTTTTGCGTCCCCTCAGGCGGTCGAGTTGGGAGCGGTCTAGGCCGAGGCGTTCGGGTGCTAGGCGCACGAGGGCGAGCAAACCCGCGGCGAAAGGAATGCCCGAGAAGAGCAGGGCCCACCCGTGTGGGTTGTGAAGACCGATGGCGGCCGCGCCAAGACGTCCAAGGCAGGCCGAAGCCGCTCCCAGGCAGGCCAGAACCATCAGCATCATCCAATGCGACGCCGCGCCGCCGTCGGAGCCGAGCCGCCGGCGGACGACCGCGCATTGAATCGTGACGACCGCCGCTTGGACCAGCCACAGGCGCGCGGCGAGTCCGACAGCGCCCAGGGCCAAGCCGGGAACGGCGGCGTTTCGGGGCGCGAGCGCGAGGTAGGTGAGGGGCAAGCCGACGGCCAGGCCGACGGCGGAGATCGACACGTGGGTGCGCGTGTCCTCGGTGGCGTAGAAAAAAGCCCCGTTGAGCTGGCTGAGGCTTTGGAAAGCGGGGTAAAGCAGCATGAGCGCTAGGACCGGAGCGGCGTCGGCGTAGCGCTGCCCCGCGCAGACGTCCATCAGCAGGCGGCTGTGAGGGGCGAGAAAGCAGCCCGCCGCCGCCGCCGTGAAAAAAAGCAGGCGCGCGCAGCGATTGTAGAGCTCCCTGGAGCGCGCGCGGTCGCCGCGGCTTTCCGCGGCGGCGATTTCCTTCCAAAAGATGTTCAAAAGCGAGGTGGTCGCCAAGAGAGCGATCGTCGCAAATTGCTGGCCGATGGAGAAGTATCCTTGTTGGGCGGATCCTGCGAAGCGCTGAAGCAGCCAGCGGTCGCCGAAGTCCGCGGCAAATCCGAGGCCCGAGTACAGGGCCAGAGGAGCGCAGTAGGCGGCGTAGCGCCGCGCAAGCTCCCTCCAATTCGGCGCGGGGACGTCCGCGGCCGGCAGGCCGGGGTCGAAGCGCAGCGCGAACCACGACGCCAAGGCGACATACTCGAAGATGAGCAAGAGGAGAAGAGAGGAGACGCTTAAAGCGCCGCTCAGGCGCAGGCTCGCGACGAGTGCGAGATGCGCCAGCGATAGGAGTGCCAGGCCTGTCTGGATGAAGAGGGTTTTGCGCGCCGATTCGGCGAGCTGGACGAGGTAGCCGCGAACGACCACGGATGCGAAAAACGCGCAAAACGCGGTCAGAACAAGTGCGCGGGGATGGCCCAGCCAGGCAACGTCGAGCCATGACCGCGGCATGAGCGCGAGAAGAGCGCCGACGGCGAGCAGGCGCGCGGCGAGCCACGCCGCGTAGAGTTTTGCGTGGGCGCGCGCGTCGCGACCTTTGGAGAGAAAGGTGTAGAACGCGGTCGGCGTTCCCAATTCAAGCCAGGTGTTGAGGGCCGCGAACCCGGCGAGAAGAAACGAATAATCGCCGTACGCGTGCGGCCCCAAGCCGCGCGCGATGAGGAGCGCGGCGGCGAAGGAAACGCAGCTTGAAACGGCGTTGGTCATCAAAGTCGACCCGAAACGCAGCGCGATCGAATCGCTCACGCGCGGCTCCGAGCGGCCGAGACTTCCGAGTTTATCGCGGTGGCCCAACGCCGGCGCCAATTCTCGGCGCTGAAGGCCTGCTGGGAGCGGAAAGCGAGAACGGCCGCGCGAACCTCGCGGCGCGACCACCAGACCTGGGGGTTGATCCAGGCCAAGGTGGCGGCGCGCGCGGCCGCGCGCGGTTCGTCGAACAGGACGCCGGCCCGGCGCAAGCCGTCGAGAAGAGGTCGCGCCGCCGCGCGGCATTCCCAAACCTCGGGGCGCCAGAACAAGAGCGTGGGACGGTCAAGCGAGAGGGCTTCAAGAAGGGAGGTCGCCGGGTGATCGATGACCGTCAAGGCGCTGCGGCGCAGGCGCTTGTGCAGCGGCCCATCGGCGATCTCTACGCCGACGTCCGGGAAGCGAGCGGACACCCGCTCTCCTTGGCGCCAGCCCCATGTGTTATCCTGCGGGGTCACTCGAAGTCGGGATTGCCGGCGGATGTCGTCCGGGAGTTCTCTTAAAAAGGACGCGAGGTCTTCGATTCCTTCGAGGCAGCGTTCGGCAAGCGCTTGGCTCTGGAAGCCATAGGGGTAGCGAGGCTGCGCGTTGACCACGCACAGCAGGCCGGAGCCCGCGGAGCGATCGTCTCCGGCCACGCTCAAGGACGGCGCCGGAACGTCGCGAAGCCGTCGGTCGCCGTCCAAGCCCGACCACCCCCAACACCAGTAGGAGTCCGTGCAGGATCGCTCGAGCTCCTCTTGCCACGACCGGGAATAGAGTCCGTAGCCTCCACCGTGCTGAATGCCCACGAGGCGAACGCCCGTGTCGGCGGCCAGGCCCGCGGACGTTTTGAACACCTCGTCGTAGGTCCAGCCGTTGGCCGAGACGATGACGTCCGTTCCGGGAGGCACGCAGGCTGAAGCGGCCTCTATGAGAGGCTTGAAGGATTCGACGAACGCCGCGGGCAGGTCTTGACCGATGCATTCGCAGAGGATCCGTTCAAAAGAATCCTTGGGCTTAAATCCGGCCGTCACATCCAGGGAGGGGGGGCGCCAGGCAATGGTCGCGGAGCGGGGGAATGCCCGTCTGCGCAGGGGGCGGGCCTTCCAACGGCTGAGGCGCGAGATCCGAGCGACATCGATCGCGCCCAGGCCCAGGTCGTGGAGGGCGACGGGGATGTCGAACATCGAGAGGACGCGATCCGTGGCTGATTCCAGCGCGCTCTTGAAAGCGGAGCGCGTCGAAAAAATCCGGGAGCGGAATTCTTCGGTGGGAGCCATCGCGCGCCGCACGGGCCGGCACGAAGCTCCCATTTTTTCGAGCAGCGTCGACGCGATCTGGAAGTTGTAGGGATCTTCAATGGCGAGAACCGCGAAGGCGAAGGTATCCCCCGGAGTGATCCGGTCGCGCGGGTCGAGCGTTGTCGCGGCAAGTCCGGGGTTCGATTGCAGCGCGAGTCGGATGCGCTCATGGCGATCCTTCATGATTTGGACGTAGCGTATCAGCCACGGACCGACCACGATGCGCCAAAAGCGCGGAGAATAAGACGCCGTGTGCAGGGCGTTCAAAGCGTTTGCGATGACGGGAAGCAGGCGTTCGAAAAGGTCGAGGGACTCGTCATAGGCGCGCTGTCGCGCCTGCGGCTCGCGCCAAGGGTCCTCCACCATCGGCGCGCCGTCTTCAGCGGCGGAGAGCGCTCGCCCATAGGGGCGGCACCAGGGACCGAGCAGGATCCGGGGCCCTGACTCGGGCTGGGCGTCTTCTAGAGCGGTCGTGACAAGATGCATGCGCTCAGGCGCGTCTCTCGGACGTCAATATTTTTCCAAGACCACGAAATGATATCCGCCCCGGTCGCCTTCGCGGCGCTCCAGCTCGAGCATTTCGCGCAGCAAAGGCAGGGCGGTTTCCATCCAGAGGGACTTGACCTCTTGGCGGTCTTTGGGCCTCAGGCGCCGCGTCATTTCCAGAAGCGGCGGAAACAGGGGTCTAAGACCCACGTCCCAAAAACGCAGCGTGCGCGCGCTGAGGTAGCGGCGGCTGTGGACCAAGCGCAGGCCGGCGTCGCGGCCGAAAGCCTTGATATCTGAGAGGGTCGCCGTCCAATGGGAGCACTCCGCTCGTCCCCGGTTGAGCATGCGCAGGAGTTCGGAGCGTTTCGCGCGCCACTGATAGCTTTCGCAAATCGTCTTGAAACTGGGGTCTTGCAGGCTGAGGATCGCGCGGCCCCCGGCTCTGAGAACGCGGCTGATGTCTTGAAATCGCGCCCTGGGGTCGCGCAGCCAGTAGAGAATGTTGGAGTAGACCGTGCTGAGTTCTCCCTCTTGAAATGGAAGCCTCGCGTTCGCGTCGCCCTGCTTGAGGTTCTTGTAAAGGCCGAGCCGTCCGGCCTGGGCGAGCAGGTTGGGCTTATGGTCGAAGGCGAAGTCGATGCGGGCGCGAGGCCGGCGGAGAATGGCGCGGGAGGGATCGAAGCGCAGGGGCATGTCGAAACTGTCCGAGTTCCGGCTAAAACCGCTGGAACGAGCGTGAATAAACCAGTCGTAGCTTTCATTGAGACGGCCGCCCGCCGAGATGAAGCTGTAAAGCCCGTTGCCGCAGCCGAGGTCGAGGGACGGGCTCTTGAAGGCGAAGGGCTCGGCGATTTCCGAGGCGCGCGCGTCCCAGACGGCCTGCTCGGGACGCAGCCACCAGACATTCAGGTGTTCCTTGAGGTAGTCCGTCATCGCCTGCGCTCCAAGAGTATTTTTTCGCACAGCCAAAAGTCGAAAGGCTCGTCGATCTCGAAGCTTTCCGCGCGCGTGGTCTCGAGCGTCGTGAAGCGGCGGCCGTGGCGGTCGCCCTTGAGCACGAGCGCGGCCTTGTTCACATAGACGTTGCCGTTGTCGAGAAGGCGAGGCTTGATCTCTTGGCGGCGGGGCATGACGGCGCCGTACTCGTAATTACGGTCGGGCAGCACGGTGCCAAGAGAGTCGACTCCCGTTCGCAGGAACTTGCTCACGCAGCGATCGATCAGTCCTTTGGATCTGATCGGCGAGGTGCATTGCAGGACGACGAGAACGTCGGCCGGGCACTGTTTCAAGGCATGCTGGAGCACGGGCAAGGTGTCGGCCGTATCCGTCGCCAGAGATTTGGGCCTCTTCAGCACTTCGGCGCCCCATTGTCTGGCCGTGGCGGCGATCGCCTTGTCCTCGGTGGAAACCACGACGCGGTCCACGGTTTTGGCCGCCAGGGCGTGCTCGATGGTCCAGGCGATCAGCGGTTTTCCGGCGATCAGCTTGATATTTTTTCCGGGGATGCCCTTGGAGCCGCCGCGAGCCGGGATGACGGCGAGCACGAACGGTTTCTTCTTCATACGGCGAGCCTCTTCAAAGCGCGGGCTAGACGTTCGGCGCCGAGACCGTCGACGAACGACCGGCCGGCGCGGGACATGCGGTTGCGAAGGGCCGCATCGTCGAGGCGGGCCAGCAACGGGAGCAGCGGCCTGGAACCGGCGTACAGGCCGCACCCTCGGCTCGCCAGGAGAAGCGCCTGACGGCGTTCATGGGAAGCCTCTTCGAACAAAATCGTCGGGGTGCCGACGCAGGCCAGCTCCAACGACGTGTCGCTGCCCAAGGTCAGCGCGGCATCGGCCCGGCGCATCAAGGCGGGAAGGTTCTTCGGGCCGCGGATGACGCGAAAGCTCGGATCTTTTACGGCCGCGAGCACGCGCGTGAGTTCGGCGGGATGCGCGAAGTTCGGGCCGACGATGATCGTTTTACGGAGTCTAGGCCGATGTCCGGCCAGCGTCCTTGCGACCGAGGCGGTCGTGCCGCTGTTGTCGGTGCCGCCCATGAGGATCATGATCTCCCGCAAAGGGCCGCGGTGCCGGCGCGGGCGGCGGGCCAGGCGGGCGAACTCGGGAGCCAGGATCATATTCTTGGGGCCGAGGGTCAGGCTCAGGTCGGCGCCGCGCACTCGTCGATTCACCGAAAGAGCCGCGACTTTGAGACCCGACGACTTGAGAGCCTTGACCATGGCGGGGGTCACCTGAAGGGCGTTGAGAACCGCGGCCTTATATCCGCGCGAGCGGGCATCGACGGCAACCGAGCTTAAAGACTCGACCGAGAGATCGGGGATTAATTGAGAGGAACGGAAACGGCGGAGCAGCTCACGAGGAGTGCCTTTGGTGAGATAAGCACGGCATTCGACTTGGGAAAGGCAACGAAGCAAATGGCTTGTCTCGACGGCGTGGCCGCTGCCGACGCGCTTATTGCATTGCGCGACAAGCGCCAGGCCGCTCACTCTAAACACTCCCAAGACAAAGGCTGGTCTCGTTTGACGTCGCGCGTTAGTCGGCGTCCCGCCGCGGCGGCGGCCTCGGCGGGGGGGATTCCGAGGGCGGGGCGCATCACGGAGAAATCATTCAAGGTGAGGACGTCTCCCTTGCGCAGGTCCCGGCGGGCGACGGCGCCCTTCCTCGTGTAGAGACGCATGCGCTTTTCCGTTTCGGTCGGCTGCTTGAGCCCGTCGCCGAGCATGGCTTCGGCCTCGCGCAAAGCCGAGACGATGGACTTCATCTCGGCCGGGTCGGCCGAGAAGGGCGCGTCGGGCGTGCCGTTGTCCTTGCGCAGGGTGAAGTGGCGCTCGTACACGCAGGCCCCGAGGGCCGCGGCCACGACCGGAGTGACGAGGCTGGTGGTATGATCGGAGTAACCGCTCAAGACGCCGAATGTCTCCCGGTAGGTCGCGATCACCCGGGCGTTGACCAGGGCGGGATCCTTGATCGGATAGTTCGACGTGCATTGAAGAAGGACGACGTGTTTGCCGCCGGCCGCGCGGATGGTTTTGAGAGCGGCTTCGACCTCGTCGATTGAGGCCATGCCGCTCGAGAAAATGACGGGCTTTCCCGTCGAGGCGACGAGCTCGATGAAAGGAAGATTGGTCAGGTCGTCCGAGCCGATTTTATAGACCGAAGATCCCACGCGCTCGAGCAGGGCCAGGTCGTCGGGGTGGCTGGGAGTCGAGAGGGGGACCAAGCCCTTGTCCCGGGCCCGCTTGAAGAATGAACGGTGCAGCTCCTCGGAGATCTCGTAGCGTTTGAACTCATCCCATTGGTCGTTGCCTCCGGCTTCGGCGGGGAAGTCGAATCCTTTGGCGACGACGGTCTCGGCGCGGAAGGTCTGCAGCTTGATCGAGTCGCAGCCCGCGTCGGCGGCGGCGTCGACCGCGGCCAGCATTTCTTTCTCATCTACGAAGTTGTAGCCGAGCTCGGCGATGATGAAGCACGGCTTGCCGAGACCGATCTCTTTGCCTTCGACCGTGAATGAATTCATGTGAAAATTTCCGTAAGACGCGGAAAGGACGGATCCCGCAGGATTTTAGCCGCTTGGGGGCCGTGGTTGAACAGCAGATCGAAAGAGCTGAGGGCGGGGATGAACGGCTCGAAGCGCTGGGTGTAGATGGGATGATGAAAATCCTGGTACCGGACGTTGATGCCCGCGTCTTTGAACTTCGCTTCTTCGAGGTACTCCTTGCCGGAGATTCCCGACAAGTATTCGGTCGCGCCGAGTGTTTTGCAGATCGAGAGCAGTTTGTCGGTCGCCGCGCCCGCGCAGCCGAGCTTCGAGGAGGTCTCGATCTTCACCTTCACCTCGAACTGCTCGAACAGCCACAGGATCGCCGCCGTGTTGAATTCCCCGAGCTCGGCCAGAGGACGCGCGTACAAGTCCTCCAGGAAGGGGATATAGCGGTCGCCGAACGGAGCCGAGCCGTAGCTTTGCTTCCAGGTCGCCAGGTGTTTGCGCCGCCAGCCGTCTTCGCCCATTTTCGCCTCGGCGAAGGTCTGCCCGGCTCTGCCGGCGGTTTCGACGGGGATGGTCAGCCAGGACCAGCCCTGAGCGGTGCGGACCTTATTGCGGTTGTTGAAGTAGTTTTTCGAGTATTGCGCGTCGTCGAGAAGGACGAAGACGTCGGCTTGCGCGGCTTTATCCAGGAACCCAAGCCAGGGAAAGCACTCGGGCTGGTGGATGGCGACGACGCGGGGGCTCACTTCCCGACGACCATTTCGCGGCCGACGAGCTCCTCGAGCTCGATGGTGCGATGGCCGACCTTGTACGGTTTGACTTTGGTCTTGCGCGCGAGGTAGCAGACTTTGCAGGGCTCGTAGGTCTCGACTCCCAAACCGCGCAGATGGGTTTTTCGGATGTCGCGCATTCGGGGTCCGTTCCAAATGTTGAAGATGGACTCCTTGCGGGCGTCGCCGACGCTGACCTGCCCCATTTCATCGTTGATGCACATGAAGGCGCGCCCGTCGGAGCCGATGACCAGGCGCTGAAAGGGGACCGGGCACTTGAAGTTCTCCACGTATTCGTAGGTCTGGTCGTTGCGCAGATAGTCCAGCAGGGAGTTGACGCTGACCTCGTCGACGATGGGTTCGAAGGTCTCGAAGTAGCGCAGCGGGTCTTCCTCGATGGCGGGCCAGATGCCTTGGATTCGGACCACCGGTTTGACGGAGCCTTTCTCCTTCTTGATCTCGTGGAAGCGGCGGATTTTGGCCACGGCCTCGGCGAATTTCGCGGGGGCGCGTATTTTTTCGTACGTGGCGCCGGTGCCGTCGAAGGAAATCGTCAGCCACGCCATCTGCATGTCCACGAGCTCGGAGAACATCTCCGGCGTCATCTTCAGCGCGTTGGTCAGAGAGTCGATTTCGCGGATCCCCTTCTTGTGGGCGTAGCGCACGAAATCCATGAACTTGGGGTGCACGGTCGGCTCGCCGCGCCAGGAGAGGCGGATGGAAAACACGCCGTTGTCGGCCAGCTCGTCGATGATTCTTTTGTACGTCTCGAAATCGAAAAGCGTGTGCGGAACCTCGTCTTTGAAGCGCGGCGTGGTCGTATAGCACATCGGGCACTTCATATTGCAGGCGGCCGAGAGCTCGATGTCGACGTGGTCCGGGTAGCGTCCGGCCAGCCCCCATTCGGGATAGAGATGCCAGCGCACGCGGTTCCAGGCGTAGCGCAGCCGGTGGCCGTGACCGCGCCTCCAGTGAAAGCGCAGGTGCGCCCAGAAGTCCGCCGGATTGTCGAGCTTGTTGAGCATGGAGCCTAGGCCACGGTTTCCCGGATCAGCTCGAACGCCTCGGCCGCGCGCAGGCCGACGGCCGAGCCGCGCGTCTTGGCCAGCGCGCGCAGCCCCTCGGCCGAGCGGGGATGGGGAAAGGCCAGCAATTCGTCGTCGTAGATCTTGAGCGCCTCCAATTTCTGTTCCAGGGTGGCGGCGACGTCGACGAAGTAATTGGGCGAGAATTGCCAGCCGGGAACCTGGGGCGCCTGCTCCGTCGTCGAGACGGTTTCAAAGGCCAGGACGCGTGTCGCGGTCGGCTTGAGGTAGCCGCGCAGGGCGATCATCGCGGCTTTGAACACCCCGCGATGATCTTGGTTTAAGTCGCCGCCGTGGTGAAGATAGACGGTGTCGGGCTGGATTTCCTTGACGACTTTCTCGATGGCGATGAGAGTCGAATTGAGATCCTGCTCCAGGCACTCGTCCTTGAGATTTAAGTTTCTCACCGATTGGAAGCCCAGACGACGGCCGACCTTCTCGGCTTGGCGCTTGCGCCTGGTCAGCACGTCGGGACCGTAGCGCGTCTTGGAGTACATGGCCAAGTTGGGCTTGCCCACGCAGATCACGCTGTGAACCGCGTCTCCGGCCCGGGCGTGGCGAATGAGCGTCGCGCCCGGGCCGAGAAGCTCGTCGTCGCCGTGAGCGGCGAGGACCAGGATCTTCACGCTCCGAGCCTTCGCAGCGCGTCTTGGAGCGAGGCGACGACGTGTTTGAGCTCCGCGTCGCTGAGTCCGGGATAGAGGGGAAGGCAGATGTGGCGAGCGGCGACCTCCTCGGCGCCGGGGAAAGGCTCCCCGCTGTTCAACGCCGCCGTCGGATTGTTCGCCCAGACCGGTTCGAGGTGGGCGGGAACATCGTACACCTCCCCGGTCAGGGAGACCGTGTACTCGTCTTTGAGCATTTTTTTGAGAGCCGCGCGGTCGACGCCCGGCTTCAAAAAGAGAACGTACTTGTAATAGGTCGTGTCGAGCCCCTTCGGGATAGGCAGGAATTCGATGCCGGGCGTTCCCGCCAGCGCCTTGTCGTAGAACGCCGCCGCTCGTTTTCGATCGGCGAACAGCGCGGGGGCCTTGCGGGTCTGCTGAAGGGCGAGCAGGGCGGTGAGCTCGCTCATCCGCCAATTGTGTCCCATCTCGGTGATGCGATTTCCGAGCTTGGGGTTCTTGCCGTGGTTGCGCAGCATGAGGGCTTTCTGCCAAAGGCTCTCGTCTCGAGTCGTGATCAAGCCGCCCTCGCCGGAGACGAGCGGCTTGGTCGGGAAATAGGAGAACGCTCCCGCGATTCCCCAGGCCCCGGCTTTGATCCCCTTGTAGGACGTGCCGTGGGCGTGGGCGCAATCCTCGACCAGCGCGATTTTTCTGGCGTCGCAGAGCGCCTTGATGGCTTCGATCTCGGGCGTGATGATCCCGCCGATGTGGACGAGGATGACGGCCTTGGTGTCGGGGCGAAGCCTGCTCTCGACGTCTTTTGCCGTCAGGCACAGGGTCTTGGGGTCGCAGTCGGCGAAGATGACCTTGGCGCCGGCGTGCACGGCGGCGAAGGCGGTCGCGATGAAGGTGTTGGTGGGCACGACGACCGTGCCGCCCGAGACCCCGATCGCGCGCAGGATGATTTCGAGAGCCGTGGTGCAGTTGGAGGTCGCCACGGCGTAGGTGGTGCCGAAGGCCCTGGCCGACTCCTCTTCAAAGGCTTTCGTGTGCTTGCCCATGGTCAGGCCGCCGGAGGCGAGGATCTCCAAGAGGCCCTCGGTCAGGAACGCCTTATCGTTCGCGTCGAAGGGAACGCGCAGGATGGGGATGTTCAAGGGTTTTTCAAGCGGCGACAAGCTTGGCGGTGGGGTCATCGTTTTTCTCCATTTTCTTTTCTGCGATCACTTGCTTGAGGCCTGTGAGGAAGTCGATCTCGGGCTTCCAGCCGAGCTGTTTGAAGGCCTTTTCGTTCGAAATTTCCACGCCCTTGAAGTCTCCGGCGCGGGCGGGCGTGTGGACCACCGAGATCTTCGGGTTGGCGTACTCCTTCATCCATTCGGCGAGCTGCTTGATCGACACCTTCTCGCTGCCCTCGAGGTTGTAGATCTGGTTTTCGCCCGCGGGCTTGAGCGCCAGCACGTTGCCGCGCGCCAGGTCGGTGACGTGCACGAATTTACGGAACTGCAGCCCGTCTCCGTCGATGGTGATGTTCTTGCCCTCGAGCGCCATGGAGACGAATTTGCTGATGACCGTGGCTCCGCGCGCGCGCGGCCCGTAAGGGATCCCGTAGCGCAGGATCGTATAAGGCACCTTGTAGAGCTGGCTGTAGGCCCGGCAGTAATGCTCGCCGGCCAGCTTGGTGGCGGTGTAGAGATGGGTCGGAGGAGGGATCAAGGTCTCTTCGGTGATGAAGTCTTCCTTGACGTCGCTGTAAGTCCAGATCGTCGAGGCGTACACCACCCGCTTGACGCCCTTGTTGCGGCGCGCGGCGTCGAGGACGTTGATCGTGCCGCGCACGTTGATCTGCTCGGAGTAGATCGGATCGGCGAGGACGTCGTTGACGTCGGCGACGGCGGCCAGGTGAATGACGTAGTCGCAGCCCGAGATCGCAAATCCCAGGGCCAGCGAGTCGAGCAGGGAGCCGTGGTAGAACTCGACGCCCTCTAAGTCGACGGGATAGGCCATGTCATAGACGCGGACCTTGAAGCCCGACTTTTGCAGCTGCTTGACGACATTGGCTCCGATAAAGCCGGAGCCGCCGGTGACGAGTGCTCTCATATTCCTCCCTTTGTTATGCGTCAAAACGAAATTCCAAATCCATCTTGTCAAGAAGGGGCACGATGCGCCGATGTTCCTGGGGCGCGGGGGCGCTTTCCACGGTGGCGGCGAAAATCAACGCATGGTCATCCGGCACCCGCCGGAATTCCGCGTAATAATCCACGTCGAGGCCGGGCAGGTC
Organism: Elusimicrobiota bacterium; assembly: GCA_038060535.1. Taxonomy (GTDB): domain Bacteria; phylum Elusimicrobiota; class Elusimicrobia; order UBA1565; family UBA9628; genus GWA2-66-18. The sequence goes on from JBBTHA010000001.1 coordinate 24,648, forward strand.
TTTCTCGGCCAGCGCCCCACGGATGATCATGGCCGTCTCAGGCCAGGCGACGACCGCCGCGCGCCGCGCCCCCGCCCGGTACTCGCCGATGACGGTCTCCTGGACCGCGCGGGTGATCTTGCGGGCCTGGGTCCACGCGTACAGGGCGTAGGAGTAGGATTTGCGCGCTTTTTGCGCCGCTCCTTTGTAGGTCAGCAGGTAGCGGGTGCGGTTCCAATCCAGCTTCTGGACCTTGACCAGGCCTTTTTGAGCCAGGCGTTTGAGCAGGATATTCGTCATCCCCAGCGAAAGGCCCAATTCCAAGGAGAGGACCCGCTGGGAGCCTTCAGGACGGCGCTCAAGAGCTTGAATGAGGCGGTATTCCTGGGGAGCGAGCGCGTCTGGGGTTGAGGTGTTCAATTCGTGAACATTCTAACATATGAGATGTTGTCCGTCAAACCAACATTCTTGATCAGTTAAAATTTACCAATTTTTATAAGATGATTTACCAAATAGTATCCATTTCCAAACAAATTATCCGAAAACCGGTAATATGCTTAGGGTGCGTGGGGATTGGGCGTAGGCAAGCCCAAGGGGGCTGGATGCTCAAGAAAATTGGAATCCCGGTTTTGATCTCTTTTTTGGGCATCGAGAGCGCGCGAGCGGCCACGTATTACGTCGCCACCAACGGCAGCGACAGCAATCCGGGTACTGTGGCCGCACCCTTTAGGTCCATCCAGCGCCCCGCCAATATCGTTTCGGCCGGCGACAGGGTGCTCATCAGAGCCGGTCGCTACCCGGCGTTTTCACTGACCAGCAAAAAGGGGACAAGCGCCGCGCCCATCGTTTTCGAGTCATATCCTGGGGAAACCGCCGTCGTGGATCGCCACCTGGGCGGAGGCAACGGCTATCGCGGAATTGAATTCAACAAAGTGTGCGCCCACATCATTATCGACAGGCTTGAAATCACCGATTCGAACCCTTTGATCGACACGCACAAAAACTGCGACGTGATCAACAACACCGCCGCCTGCGTCGCTCTGTTCGAGGCCTCCGCTTTCAGCGGGCGCAACGGCATCAAGATCAACTCATCGACCACGACCCCGACGGAGTTCATCACCCTCAAAAATCTGACGATTCACCACAACTCGAGTCAGGCCATTCTCGGGGGAGGCCGCAACCATAGAATCTTGAACAATCACATCTACAACAACGGCGTCATCAGCGAGGGATACGGGATGTACATCACAGGCGACGGGCATCTCATCATGGGCAACCGGTCCCACGACAATAATGGGCACGGCATACGCACGGGCACCGACGGCGGCCCCAAAGGGTATATTACGAACAGCGTCATCGAGGGCAATATCACCTACAACAACACTCGTCCCTTCATTCACTACAGAAACTTCACCGAACCTGTCCTCTACAGGGACGGCGGCCATGGGATCGTGCTATGGCACGGGCATGGAAATATCATTCGCAACAACATCATTTATGGTAATGGCTCCACGGGGATTTGGCTCAATGGCGACCACCCATACAATAATCAGGTCTACAACAACACCATCTACGGAAACCGGCGGGGCGGAGTATACGTTTACTATGAAGGTCAGGTGAATGTATTCCGAAACAACATCGTCGTCGCCAATGGATCGACCTACGGCCAGTTGAACCTGAGGGCGGGAAACAACAGCGCGTCCCACAACCTCGTGACGGAGCCCGCCGGGTTCGTGAACGCCGCCGCCCGAGACTTCCGTTTGTTGTCCGGCTCGCCC
>JBBTHA010000002.1:0-15145 GCA_038060535.1 Elusimicrobiota bacterium
AGGCAGATATCCAGGTTCGATTCCTGGCGAGCGCAATGGACGGCCCGACGTTTTTAGTGCAGCACCGAGTACAAGACGCGGCCAGGACGGCGATCATGTACCGGTGGCCAGCGAGCGGATCATCCCCCGTTTGGACGCTTCTTGTTCGGAGAAAGGAAGCTTCGTGCCGGAGTCGTAGACCGCGCCCTCGAAAGAGGTTCCTTCGGTCACGGCTCCGGTCAGATCGGCATCCTCAAGATGGGCCTCGGTGAAGTTCGCTTCGCTCAGATCGGCGCCCTTAAGCCAGGCATGCTGCAGCTTCGCGTTGGGCAGGTTCGTTTTGCGCAGGCTGGCCCCCGAAAGATCGGCCCATTCGAAAAAAGCCCCATGGGCGTCGGCCTCATCGAGTTTGGCCGAGTTGAGGTCGGCCGAGGAAAACACGGCGGTTCCCAGGTGGCTCTTGGAAAGATCGGCTCCTTCAAAGTCCGCTCCGATCGCGTCGGCTCCTCCCAATACGGCCTCGACTAGAGACGCGCCCGAAAGCTTGGCCCTGAAGAAATAGATTCCGTGAGCTTTCGCGCGGTCGAATTTCGCTCCGGAGAGATTGGCTTGCGAGAAATCAGCCGCCATCATCATCGTGTCGCTGAAATCGCATCCCGCGGCGTCAACTTGGTTGAGATGCGAGGAGTTCAGCTGCGCTTTGACGAACTTCGAGCCGGTCAGGATCGCTTGGAAGAAGTTGACTCCGCTCATCTGGGATCCGCTGAAGTCCGCTTCACGGGCCGTCGCCTCAATCATATCCACTCCGGTGAGGTCCGCCGCGGAAAGCTTGGCCCCGGAAAGATCGGCGTTGAGAAGGAATGAACCATGCGCCTGCACCCCCGTGAGGTCGGCGCCCCGCATATTGGCGCTGGTGAGGTTGGAGCCCCGCATTTGGGCCTTGCTGAGATTGGCGCCGATGAGCGAGGCGCCGCGAAAACTCGTGCCAAAAAGCGACGCTCCCGAGAGATCCGCGCCGTCGAAATTTTTTCCGCTGAAATCCTGGCGCTGGAGGTCTTTGGAGGACGGCGAAGCGGCGGACGCTCGCGGGGGAGCCCAGAGGAGGCACAGCAACAGGCACATCGAGATTATTTTCATGGGGGCATTTTCGCCGTTTCGCGGCGAGAGCGACAGGGTCCTAAGTCCTAACGACGGCTGGTCTTAGGGCCCGCCGGTCAAATCGACGCGTTTGGGAGGAGCGCGGCGATCCTTCTTATGCATCACGGTTCCCGTCAGAAGACAGCGCACGAGCGCGCGGCCGCGCCGCACCGCGAAACGGACCTCGAAGTCATGCAAAAAAAAGCCGAGCTCAAGGCCTTCCTTGTTTTGGGACCGGTCCCGGGGGTTCCTGAGATCTTGGGCCAGGATGTCGGCGAGCAGGGCGCGCACTCCCGTCAGGCTGAGACGCTTTTCGGCCGCGCGAATATCCTGGAGCGCCCGCTCGCTGAAGGCGGCCTTCAGCGACGGAAACCGCGCGTCCGCGGTCCAGCCCGAGGTGGCGTGGCGGGCGATGTCCCACTCCGGGATGTAGGGCTTGACGTCGAGTATCGGAGTGCCGTCGACGAGGTCGATGCCCGCCAGATGAATGGTGTTTCCCGATATTTTGACCAAGCGCGCGAGCGACAGTCCGATCGGGCTCGGGCGGTGCGGCGAGCGCGAGGCGAATAGCCCGACGGTGTCCCCCTGGAGCCTCGGGGGATGGACCTTGGGGAGGAACTTCTTGTTCGTGTTCAGGTGAAAAAAAGAAATCAGCCAGACATGGCTGAAGCGGGAGAGGCCGATCAGGGAGTGCTCGGGCAGGAACTCGCGAGCGATCGATAGGTGGGCGCTGGCTCCCGGCACCAAAAGCGGCTGGCGCGGAGTGCCGAATTTCTCCCGGAAGCAGGAGCGCAGATGCCCGATGACCCGTAAAGGCTGGGGGATCGCCAAGCGCCGCCTACGAATCGACCTGCTCGAGAATTTCGGCCCGGTCGTTGAGCACGAGGAAGGAGGCTTTTTCGCCCGTCCGCACGGCTTCTTCTTTTCCTCCGTAGGCCGCATCGACCGCCGCGATCTGTTTTTCGTAGTCTCCCAGCCAGCGCACAAGACCTTTTGCGTCGCGGCGGGCGGCGCGAAACCACTTCGGTTCGATGGGCCTTTCGGCGTACAGCGCGGCCACGGCGGGCGACGGGACGAGAGGGGCGCTGCGCTGGATCCAGCGCACGACCAGCACCCCGACGCAGACGGGGACCACGACCCAGTAGACGAGAGGAAAAAACATTCTTCGGCGTCTTAGACGGAAACGGGAAGGGCCGCGAGCATATCCTCGATGCGGGTGAACTTCTCCCGGATTTTGTTCGCCTTGGCGCCGTTGGCTTTTTCCAGGGCGTCGAGGGCCTGCCAGTCGGCGAAGCTCAAAGCCCGGATTTTTTTGCCGGCGAGAAGGCGTTGAGTGGCATCGGGAGAGGGATCGCTCGCGGCGGGCAGCCGCCCGGCCTTGAGATCCTCGAGCAGCGATTGGACCGTGAGAACCGAATCGGCGCGATTGGTCCCGATAAGGCCCGAGGGTCCGCGTTTGGCCCAGCCGACGACGAATTGTCCGGGGATGGCCGGCTGTCCGGGCGCGGGGAGAACCCGGCCGTTTTCGTTGGGAATGTGTCCGGACTTTTCGTCGAACGGAACCCCGGGAATCGGGATGCCGCGGTAGCCGACCGAGCGCAGGACCATGCCCACCTGGATGGTTTCGAATTCGCCGATCCCCACGCATTTCACGCGCCCTTTGTCGTCGCCGATGAGCTTGTTTTTTTCGATGCGCATGGATGTGACGCGGCCGTTCGTTCCGATGAGCTCGACGGGAGAAACGCGATAGCGCGCCCGAATCTTGCGGGACTTGCTTCCCTCTCCTTTCAGGGCATGGGCCTGGACGTAGTCGACCTTCTTTTTCACGGCGGGGTCGCCGAGCTCCTTCTTGGAGACCTCGTCGAGGGCGGCCTCCTTGGGATCGACGACGAGGTCGCAGCCGGGCAGCTCGCCCAGCTCGGTGATTTCAACGGGAGAATAGGCGGCTTCCGCCGGGCCGCGCCGTCCCAGCAGCCAGACGGTCTTGACCTTGCTGGCCCTGAGCGCCGAAACGGCGTAGCCGGCCGCGTCGGTCTTGGCGAGGTCGTCGACCTCGCAAGACAGCACGCGCGCGACGTCCATCGCCACGTTTCCAATTCCCACCACCGCGACGGCCGCGCAGGAGAGGTCGAATTTCAGCTCGCGGTAATCCGGGTGGCCGTTATACCAGCCGACGAAATCGGTGGCCGAGTGCGAGCCCGCGAGGTCTTCGCCGGGGATCTCCATGCGGCGGTCGCTTTCGCAGCCGACGGCGTAAATGACGGCGTCATGGCGGGCGCTGAGTTCCTCGGCGGTGATGTCTCGGCCGAGCTTGACCGCGCCGAAAAAGTTCAGGCGCGGGTCTTTGGCGATGCGCTCGTAGACGGCGACGACCGACTTTATCTTTTGATGGTCCGGGGCCACACCGCCCCGCACGAGGCCGTAGGGGGTGGGCAGGCGGTCGAAGAGGTTGATGCGGACGTTGAGGTCGGGAGCTTTGAGAAGGGCTTCGGCGGCATAGAAGCCGGAAGGACCGGCTCCGATGATCGCGACGGATAGGGGGCGCTGCGGGGTTCCAAGGTTGTTCATGGTCGGTCTCCAGTGCGACGAAACTGCCAGCACCCGATTATATCATGACTCCAGGCGCTGAGAAATTTATGAGAGTTAACTAAAAACGTCAGATTAGAAACTTAATTGTATAGTCCGTTTGGCGGATTCTATTTTCCCCGCGTGTTCCGAACACTGGGTGAACGCCCATGCTAAACTGCGACAATGAGAGCATTGGTCTGCATCGCGGTGGCGTGCGCGCTTCCGGCCTTCGCCGCGCCGGCGAAGCGGTCTTGTCCCTCCGTCAATTCCTTGTCGAAGCCTTGGGTCGAGCATGTCGGCCCCGTTCCGGAAAAAATCCTAGCCGCTCACTTCAAGGCCGAGGTGGACGATGCCCGGGTGATGCTTCTTTCGATCGACACCATTTACTGGTGGGTCGGCTCCGTGCGTCGAGGACGAGGCGAGGAAGAGAGCATCCAGGATCCCGGATGCTTCGTGTTGGGCACCGCCGCCTTCTACGTCAACGGACCCGAGCGGGATCCCATGGTCGACTTCATCAAGGTGATCGGCGAGGGAAATGAGTCTGCTCTGGCCGCCATGCTGATGGAGCTGCGTTGGTACGATCCCAAGGACGGGCGCAAGCATCGCTGGTACAATACGGCCCTTGCCGACCGTCTCGGCTGGTCCGTCGACGGCCGCGGTCAACCCAGCGGCAACACCCGCCCGATTCCCCCGCCCCAATCCACGACGGAACTGGACGGGTAATCCACGCAGACCCTCATCGACCGGCTAAAAGCCGCGCGATCAAGGCCGCGTGCCGCAGCAATTCGCGCCCGCGGTGAAGTTTTGACGTTCCCGAAGTCCGGGTCAGCAGGGCGACGGGAACTTCCGCGATCCGGCCGCCCTCGAGCAAAGTCCGCGCGGCGATTTCCGCGTTGATTTCGAATCCATCCGATCGCAACGGAAGCTTCCTAAGGAAGTCCGCCCGGTACAGCCTCATGATCGGAGTGTAGGAGGTCGGCGCCAGACCGAACACGCCTCGGTAAAGGGCGTTGAGCATGAGGCTTGGAAGCCGCCTTGACCAAGGCACTTCTTTCAGATCGCCGGGGCGCAGAAAAGGGGAGCCCGACACGAGATCGGCGTCTTGAGTCCGAGCGGCGGCAAGCATCTCCTTGAGCGCGGAAGGCTCGAAGGTGAGGTCGGCGTCCAAAGTCGCGATCCATTCCCCTTGGGCGGCGTCAAATCCCGCCCGCAAGGCGGCGCCCAGACCGCGATTGGGCGAGAGGCTCACGAGGCGCACTCCGGCGAAGGCCGCGCCCAGCGCGGTTGCGGCCGCCGACGTCGCGTCGGTGGAGCCGTCATCGACGATGACGACTTCGTATGGAACGCCCAGCGTCCCGAGAGGGGGGAGGAGTTCGTCGGGCGTGCGCGCGAGGTTGCCTGCTTCGTTGTGACACGGGAGGACGACAGAGAGCGTTGGCTTCAGAGCTCTTGGCGGAAGTAGGAGATGGTGCGCTTGAGCCCGTCTTCGAGAGGAATCTTCGGCTCCCATTTGAGCGCCCGGCGCGCCAAGGAGATGTCGGGACGGCGGACCTTTGGGTCATCGACGGGAAGGGGCTTGAAAACGATGCGCGAGCGGGACTTCGTCAGGCGCTTGATGATTTGGGCGATCTCAAGGAGCGTCATTTCCCGCGGGTTGCCGATGTTGACCGGACCGGTCGTTTTCGAGCGCACCAGACGGTCGATGCCGGCGACGAGGTCGCTGACGTAGGTCAAGCTGCGCGTTTGGGAGCCGTCTCCGTAGACCGTGATGGGTTTTCCCCTCAAGGCCTGGGTGATGAAATTGGGAACGGCTCGTCCATCCTCGGTTCGCATGCGCGGGCCGTAGGTGTTGAAGATGCGCACGATGCGAACGGGGACGCCGTGGTAGCGGTGATAGGCCATGGTCATGGCCTCTGCGAAGCGCTTGGCTTCATCATACACGCCGCGGGGTCCGATCGGATTGACGTTGCCCCAGTACGTTTCGGGCTGAGGATTGACCTCGGGATCCCCGTACACTTCGGACGTCGAGGCCAGGGCGAAGACGGCCTTTTTGTCCTTGGCCAAACCCAACGCCTTGTGGGTTCCCAGGGCGCCGACTTTGAGCGTGGGAATCGGCCAGCGCGCGTAGTCGATGGGAGAGGCGGGGCTGGCGAAATGCATGACGAGGTCGAGGGGGCCGGGGACGTGGAGATAGTTGGTCACGTCCATCTTGATGAACTCGAAACGCGGGTTCTTCAGCAGATGCTCGACGTTCGACAGGCTGCCGGTGATGAGGTTGTCGACGGCGATGACGGAGCAGCCCGCGGACAGGTAGTGCTCGCACAGATGGCTGCCCAGAAAGCCCGCGCCGCCGGTGATCAAAATTCTCTTCATGGCCGTCCGACCCCCGCGTATTCGAAGCCGGCGGCCCGCGCCTTGGCCGGGTCGAAGATATTTCGTCCATCGAGAAGCACGGCCGTGCGCATCAACCGCTTGGCCTGGCGCAGGTCCAGATCCTTGAAGCGAGGCCATTCGGTCACGATGACCGCGGCGTCGGCGCCCTTGAGAGCGTCGTACTCGTCCTTGGCGAAGAAGACCCCCTTGAATTCAGGCAGGGCCTTGGCGCGGGCGATCGCCACGGGGTCGAAGGCGCGGACTCGGACGCCCCGGCGCCTGAGCCCGGAGACGACCTCGATGGCGGGAGCGAAACGAATGTCGTCCGTGTTCGGCTTGAAGGCCAGGCCGAGGATGGCCACGGTTTTCCCCTCGGGATTCCAAAGTTTCTCCTCGATTTTACGCGAGACCCAAGCCAATTGATGGGCGTTGATTTCCTGGACGGCCTTCAAGAGTTTGAAGTCGTAGCCTTTTTGCTTGCTGATCCAGTAGAAGGCCTCCAAGTCTTTCGGAAAGCAGAACCCCCCGAATCCGATGCCGGCGTTGAGAAACATGGGGCCGATGCGGCGGTCGAGACCCATGCCCTGGGCGACCAGCTTCACGTCCGCGCCCACTTTTTCGCATAACGCGGAGACGGCGTTGATGTAGGAGATCTTGGTGGCGAGAAAAGAGTTCGACGCATGCTTGATGAGCTCTGCGCTCTTGAGGTCGGTGACCAGAACCAGGGCTTTCAGCGGCGCGTAGATCTCGCGCATGATCGTCTCGGCGCGTTTGGAGGAGACGCCGAGGACCACGCGATCGGGCTGCATGAAGTCCTTGACCGCCGAGCCCTCGCTGAGAAACTCGGGGTTCGAGACCACGTCGTAGGGGGTGCCCGACTTGTTGAAGCGCTGGATGGTCTTGGAGACCCAATCGCCGGTTTCCACCGGGACGGTGGACTTGTCGACGATCACGGTGTAGCCTTGCATGTGCTTGGCCACGGTCTCGGCGACGTTTTCGACCGCGGATAAGTCGGCGGATCCGTCGGGACGAGGAGGAGTTCCCACGGCGATAAAGACCACGCTCGCGCGGCGTCCCTTGAAGTTGAGGCCGTCGACGACGGAGGCGGCGAAAGAGAGGCGCCCGGCGCGAACGACGCGGGAGAAAAGATCATCCAATCCGGGCTCGTGGATCGGGACTTTCCCTGATTTGAGAGCTTTCAGCTTGCCGGGGTCCGAATCCACGCAGACGACGCGGTGGCCGATTCCGGCCAGGCAGGCTCCGGTGACGAGTCCGACATAGCCGGCTCCAACGACGCAAATATCATGGCTTTTCATGGCGGGCGGTCATTGTTTCATAAATGGGCGGGGGTGGACAAGTGTCCCCCCATCGTCTATACTTGCGCCGTGACCCTTGACCAAAAAATCGCGGCGAAAAAGGCGCGCGTCGGGGTGATGGGTTTGGGCTACGTCGGTCTGCCGCTGTCGGTGGCCTTCGCCCGGCGCGGGTTCCGGGTGACGGGCATCGAGGTCGATGCGCGCCGCGCTGGCCAACTGCGCCGCGGCCGCTCTTATATTGAGGATGTTCCCTCCGCCGACATTCAGCGCCTCATGCGCGAGGGGTTTTTCGAGGTCCGCACCGATGACGCCGCCCTGGGCCGCCTCGACGTCGTCGTGATCTGCGTGCAGACGCCCTTGCGCAAGACCAAGGAGCCCGATATTTCCAACATCCTCTCCGCGTGCGGCCGCATCGCGCGCCGCCTCAGGAAAGGGGGGCTGGTGGTTCTCGAGAGCACGACCTATCCCGGCACGACGGAGGAGGCGGTGCGGCCCGCTCTCGAGGTGGGAGGGCTGAAGGCCGGCCGGGATTTCCATCTCGCGTTCTCTCCCGAGCGCGTGGATCCGGGAAATCCCCGCTGGAACATTGAAAACACGCCCAAAGTGGTCGGCGGGATCAACGCCGCGTCGACCCGGTCCGCCGCGCTGCTGTATTCCCAAGTCATTTCCCGTGTGGTTCCCGTGACCAGCGCGACCGCCGCGGAACTCGTCAAGCTTCTCGAGAATACGTTTCGCGCCGTCAACATCGCCTTGGTCAACGAACTGGCTCAAATTTGCGATCGTCTCGGCCTCAATGTCTGGGAGGTCGTGGAAGCCGCCGCCACCAAGCCCTTCGGCTTCATGCCGTTCTGGCCGGGTCCCGGCATCGGGGGCCATTGCATCCCTAAGGATCCTCAGCTGCTGACCTGGAAGATGAAGACTCTGAATTTCGAACCACGCTTCATCACGCTGGCCTCCACGGTCAACGGTTTGATGCCGGTGTACACGGCGTCGAGAGTGGCGCGGGCGCTCAACGAGGATCGCAAGGCGGTGAGGGACAGTCGCGTGCTCGTTTTGGGCGTGGCGTATAAACCCGATGTGGGCGATCACCGCGAATCTCCCGCGCTGGACGTCATGCATCTATTGGCTGAAGACGGCGCCCGGGTGTCCTATTACGATCCGTTCGTGCCGGAGGTGCGGGCGGCGGGACGTGTCTGGCGCCGCGCGGCGTTGACCGACGCGCTCATAAAAGCCGCCGACATCGTGGTCATTCTAACGGCGCACAAGGCCGTGGACTATCAACGCGTGTGCTTGCTGGCGCGTCGGGTTTTTGACGCGCGCAACGCGACGGCGGGCCTGCGAGGGCGTATCGAGAGGTTATGATGGGGGATGTCCAGGGGGCCGCGTCTTCGGGTTCCGGCGCCGGTTTAGAACGCCAAACGCTGGAGGCTCTCAAGGCGCTTGGCAAGGCTTTGGGGCAAATGGCGCTATACAAGGTCGGTCATCCGGCCGTGGCCTCAACCATCTCAATGGCCCACGAGAATCTCGCCGCCGCGCTCTCATTGTCGGCGAAAGGGGATCTGACGATCGGCATCGACAACGACAAGCTCATTCTCAACGGCCGCATCGTCGGCACCACATCCCAGCTGCCATCCTCCCTGGTCACCCTCTTCAACCGCTTCAAGCTGACCAGTCTCGGTTTTCAGGCCGGTTTGGCGCCCGAGGAGTTGAGCGCTTTCCTCGAATTGGCCGCTTCGCGTCCGGACGCGACCGCGGCGGTCGACCCCAAGGAATTTCTCGCGCAGCGCGGCGCCGCCCATGTCGTTTTCAACGAGGCGGTGTACCGCAAGGCGGGCGATAAGGGAGCCAATCCCGCGGTCCCGGGGGGAGCCGCGGACGCCCAACCCGAGAGCGAGCTTCGCGAGATCAAAGAGGCGATCGCCGAGGGATCCATCGAACGAACGATCATGGCCCTGGTCGAAAAGGCGGTGCCCGATCCGCTGCTCAGACAACAGGTGATCCGGCAGGTGATGGCGCTGTTGGAGCAGGACGTCGCCAAGCGCGTCGACGAGGTGACGACCCCGCTCAAGAAAGAGAAGAAAGTTCTTCAAAACGAGCAGGTCCGCACGGACAGAGTCCTGGGCAGTTTGGTGGAGGGAGTCGTCGTCGTCGACGATCAAGGCAAGATCTTGATGATGAACCCGGCCGCCGAGCAGATTTACGGAGCCTCGCTGGCTCAAAGCGCGGGCAAGGCCATCACGGAAAAAGAGAGCGAACAGTTCGTCGTGACCCTGGCCGCGGAGCTCAATACGCCGTCGGACCGCGATGTGAGCTTGGCGGTCAATACGCAGGGCGTGGCCGAGACCCAGCGCACGCTGCGCGCCTCCTCGGCGATCGTCAAGACCGAGGAGGGCAAGGTCGTCGGCATGGTCGCCGGCTTGCCGGACGCGGCCAAGCACCGCGAGCTGCAAAAAATTCAGCGCGATTTTGTCGCTCACGTGACCCACGAATTGCGCGCTCCTCTGTCTTCGATTCACGCCGCGCTGGAAATCCTGCAAGGGCTTTTCCTCGGCAAAATCGAGGAAGAGGAAACGCGGATGCTCGACACCGCCCTGAAGAACTCCGATCGGTTGGCCGAGATGATCAACAGCATTCTTGATTTCTCCAAAATTGAATCGGGGAAGATGACGGTCGTGGTCAGGCCCAGCGATCCCGCCAAAATCGCGCGGGAAGCCGTCGACAGCCTGCAGCCCTGGGCGAAAAAAAAGCAGATTTCCCTTGCCCTGTCGGCGCCCGAGGGATTGGCCATGGTCGCGGCCGACTCCGTGCGCACGGTCCAAGTTCTCATCAATCTCCTGTCCAACGCCATCAAGTTCACTCCAGCGGGAGGCCAGATCGGCGTTTCCCTGAGTCGGAAGGTGGAAAACCACGTCGGCTACGTCGAGTTCGCCGTGACCGACAACGGTCCCGGGATCGCCAAGGCCGAGCAGGCCAGGATTTTCGATAAGTTCGTCCAAATCGCCTCCGGAGAGACGCGTGGGTCGGGAACCGGATTGGGGCTGTCCATCGCCAAGGCCCTGGTGCATCTTCAAAATGGAAAAATGTGGGTGGACAGCGACGTGGGCCGCGGCTCCACGTTTCGGTTCACCCTGCCTTTGCATGCCGCCGTTTCGGCCGAGGCGTCGGCCATTCGGACCAAACCCCCGGCGCCCAAGGCGGCGTCGTGGTGGAAGCAGTTCTTGGGCCTTAAATAGAGCCGGAGCGCGCGAAGACGTAGCCCGCGACGTCGGCGGCTCCGGCGGCGCGCAGGGCTTTGGCGCAGGCTTCCAGGGTCGTTCCGGTCGCGGCGACGTCGTCGATGATTAATATTCTGCGGCAAGCGATGAGCGCCCGCGCGTTCCTGACGGTCGCGAAAGACCGGGCCAATTCAGCGCGCCGCTCGCGGCGTCCCAGGCGCCAGGCGGGCGTTCCGGCGCGGGCCCTTTCCAGGGTTTCGAGCAGGGGTAGGCCCGATGCCGCCGCGACCTCGCGCGCCAGAATGTCGGCTTGGTTGTAGCCTCTCTCCCGTTGCCTGCGTGGGTGAGAGGGCACGGCCGCAAGCGCCTCGAAGCCGGACAACTCGGGGCGCACGCGAAAATGCGCGGCCATCACCCGCCCCGCGGCCCGCGCGGCGGACCGGGAGTTCCTGAACTTAAACGCGTGAACCAGCGACGCCGCCGATCCGCGGTGTCCGGCCGCGGCCCGGATCAAACGGCAGTCGAAAGGCCGGCCCGCGCATTCGGGACAGAACGGCGCGGCGCCCGGACGCCGTCCCGCGCAGCGCACGCAGGCCGGCTGCGGGGGTTCCGGCAGGGAGTCGGCGCAGGCGGCGCATAACGGTCCCGTGCCGTGGGGCAGGTCCTCGCGGCAATGCGCGCAGGCCCGGGGCAGAAGGCAGTCGAGGAAGCGCTCCCACCAGAGTCCCATGACTTCATACGATCGAACCCCCGACAAAGTTCCCGCATCGGATCAGGGCGGACCGAATGATATCATTGAAATATGGTGCGGACTTGGGCAAAGACGATCCTATTATTGATCCTCGCGGTCGCCGCGGCCGGCGCCGCCGCCGCCGCCGGCATGCTTCTGGCCGGGTGGTGGCGCTACCACCGCTTGGAGAACTCCATCGTCGAGAAAATGGACGCGTACTACCTCAATTTGACGGTGCCCGGCCGCGAGGAGTATCTCCTATCCGAGGACGAGGTCTTCGAGGTCCCCTACATGACCTCCAAGCTCTCGGTGACCGCGGTTCCCACGCGCATTCTCGACGCGAAGGACCGGCTGATCGCCGAGTTTTCGGTGGAAAAAGGGCAGCACGTCCGCTCCCCCGACGACCTGCCTGATTTCCTCAAGAGGGCTCTGGTCTCCAGCGAGGACGCGCATTTCTATTCTCATCACGGAGTCGACTGGACGGCGACGTTTCGCGCGGCGCTGATGACGCTGACGGGCTGGCGCCGCTCCCAGGGCGGGAGCACGCTGACCCAGCAGCTGGCCAAACAAATGTTCACCACCCGAAAAAAAACGCTGGGGCGCAAGATTTTCGAGCTGTTTTGCGCGCGCAAGCTCGAGGAAAAATTCACGAAGGACCAAATCCTCCTGATGTATTTGAACTTCGCCTACTTCGGACACGGCTGCTTCGGCGTGGAGGCGGCCTCGCGCTACTACATGGGGACACCTTCCTCGGGGCTCGACATCGGCCAAGCCGCGATGCTCGTCGGCATCATTCCCAACCCCCTCAAGTACTCACCCCTCGACGCTCCCGATTTGGCCCGCGCGCGCCAGCGCACGGTGCTCAGGCGCATGGCCAAGAGAGGCTACATCCCCGACTCGTCGCTGGAGCGCATCGAGAAGGAATTTTGGGAGGGCTACGCGCAGCGCTCGAACAATCCCGAGGTTTCCTTTTGGCGCACCCGCGTCAATGAAGCGCCGTACGTGGTGGAATTCGTGCGCCGCCAGATGCTGCGGGCGCACTCCAAAGAGCGTCTTCTGCGCGGAGGCTTGACCATCCGCACGACGTTCGACTTGGACATGCAGAAAGCCGCCCAGAACGCCTTGCGCGCGCGGCTGGCCCAGGAAAACGATCCCAAAGCGCAAGTCGACGAGGAGGGCGAGCCGGCGGGAGCCGAGGCTCCCGTGGAAGGCGCGCTGGCCGCGCTGGCTCCCACGGACGGCGCCCTGCTGGCGCTCGTGGGCGGCAGCGGATTCAGCTTCCAAAATCAGCTTGACCGGGCCAACGACGGCCGGCGTCTGATGGGCTCGACGGTCAAGCCCTTCGTTTGGGCGCAGGCCTTCGAGAGCGGACGGTTTTCTCCCGCCGACACGTTCATCGACGAGGCGGTGACCTATTCGATCGGCGGCGGGCGCAAATGGTCTCCCCACAACTACGGAAACAAGTATTTCGGGACGGTGCGTCTTGATTTCGCCCTGCACAAGTCGCTCAACTCGGTGGCGATCAAGCTGCTCAAGGAACTGCGCATCGACGACGTCCTCGAGGCCATTTCCAAGGCCTCCGGCGTTCCCCTCGAGCGTTTGCCCCGCAACCTCTCGCTGGCGCTGGGGACGGCCGACATTTCGCCGGTGCAGATGGCCGCGGCGTACGCGGTGTTCGCCAACGGAGGCCGCGCGGTGCGTCCGTGGTGGCTTCGCTCCGTGGAGGACCGCGAGGGAAAAGTTCTCGGCGGCGGCGGCGCTCCGTCGGAGCCGGGGGAGGTCGTTTTTTCCTCGACGACGTGCCAGACGATGATCGAGACGATGCGCGGCGTGCTCAATCAGGAAGGCGGCACGGCCTATCCCTCGGCGCGCCGCATGGGCTTCAACGTGCCCGCGGCCGGCAAGACAGGGACCACCAACGATTACCGCGACGCCTGGTTTGCCGGCGTGACCCCTGATCTTTCCGCCGCGGTCTGGATCGGGCACGACGACATGCGTTTTTCCATGCCGGCGGGCCGGGCCGGCTCATCGATCGCCGCGCCGACCTGGATGCGCTTCGTCAAGGACGTCTACCTCGGCCGCCCCGCCCGGGATTTTTGAGCGGCGTAAGCGGCCCTGATCCCGAGTTGCGCGCAGGGAACAATAGAGGGGGCGCGGTCGTATGAAATATGAGTGTCTGCATCGCCCTGATGCGGATCTTTTGGCGTGCGGCACAGATATGAGGGCGGGACAGGCTCCTTGCCGATATTATCCCTGCGGAATATCATGATGGCTTTAATATTATGGCCAGGAATGTAATGTCTGTGTTAAGCTTTCCCATGCGTCATCGGCGAAACACTTTCGGCAAAGTTACACTGGGGCTGCTGCTCACAGTGGCGGCAACGGTATTTCCGCTGGTTGCTTCGTCCGCTTCCCCTGCCAGGAATGATAACGGCGAGCTGGCGACTACCACCCTCGCTGAAACCACCAGACAAACCGGTGCAACGGTCATCGACCTTGGCGCCAACCCGTATGATCCCTCCCCTGCGATCAATCACCTGGTTGCAACAATAAAAGCGGCTTTAGCCGCGGATCAAAAAGTCATCGTCGTGCTGGGGGAATTGCACGATAATGCCGCCGACGTTAACAGGGCCGAGTTGCTGCGGCAGGGCATAAAACACGCTGGGATCAGAGAGCGCCCGGTGATGGTGCAGGAACAAATCCAAAACCTTCTGCAGAACACACAGGACTACTTTTTTCGCGGTGATAGACGGAGACATATCCACTCGCGCAGACAAAAAGCTCTTGCCGCCTTACAAACCGCCGACCCTGCCCGCTACCGCCGGCTGCAGGCGATGACCCACGCCGCTTGGGACTGGCGAATGGCTCCGGTGGCGAATCTTGAAAATTTTACCGCGTGGCTTGCGGATGGAGAGGATATCCGCCTCTCCGATCTGGCGCGGGAGACATCGGGTCTTATTCTGGATGATTCCGACCCGGTCACTGCTGCCGCTATAAATGAATACGCCTCAGGGCAGTCACCGGAAAGAACAAATATCGACATCGGCGAAAGCGAGGGTATACGCCTGCGCAACCTGTTCGTGGCCCGGCAGTTGCGCGAAATCCTGAATGAGTCGCGCCTCGTGATCATGCAAACAGGACTCGGTCATCTGGGAGGCTATCTGGAATACAGCGCCCCCTATCAAGAATCCCTTCACGCGCTATTCCACACTGTGGCCTATGAGAACACCCTCACTCTAACCGTTCTTCCTGAAAATCGCGGAACAAAATTTGAAAACATCGTACCCCCTGACGGCCAACAGGCAATGAATAACCCGAATACGGTTATCCTGCGCGGCGGGCGTGATGAAAGGCATGAGCAAGATGGTGACAACTCCCTGGAAACCGAGATTGCCGCACTGCAGACATTCGCCCGCGCCGCGAACCTCCCTTCCCCTGCGATCAAGGATAAAGAAGGCTATTACGCGCAACTGGAAAAGAACAGGGCGGCTCTGAGAGAAGAAGTCGAATCCATCATCGATCAATACGCGCCTGCCGCATCTTCAGCCCCCATTGATCCGGGACATAAATAGGCGAAGCTCAAGGTCATAGCGGTTGTCTGTGTCTTCGGCGCCGTGGATCGGGGATTCCATGAGGCCGAGCTCCTTGGTTAAGGAGACGAAGGAGACATCGATCGCGCAGAGATCGGGCTTGGTTAGCCCGGAATATTCAGTTGACTCTCTGCTGATGAGGGAGCCGCGTTCGGATCGCCCCTTGTCGGGATCGCTCGCGATTGACCCTCGCTTGGCGCTCGCGGCGGCTGAGCGGGTCGAGGCCGTCCGCTCGCG
>JBBTHA010000003.1:0-15478 GCA_038060535.1 Elusimicrobiota bacterium
CGATTTCACGACGTACGAATATTTGGGAAACATGGGAACGGTCAGCCTTACGTTGACGGCCGCCTTGGCCCACGAGAGGGGGTTTTTTCAGGATGGCGACAAGGTCGGGTTTCTCGGCATCGGCTCGGGCCTCAATTGCTTGATGTTAGGCTGGCAGTGGTGAGCGGGGGCCGGCTGTTTCCCAAGACCGGATGCAGGCTCGACCTGGGCGGGCACTCGATGCATTACATGGACGAGGGCCGAGGCCCGGTCGTTTTAATGCTTCACGGCAACCCGACATGGTCGTTTTATTACCGTGAACTCGTGGCGGAATTATCGAAGACGCACCGCTGCATCGCCCCCGATCACATAGGCATGGGATTATCCGATCGGCCCGACGACTCTCGCTATCGCTATACCCTTGCCTCCAGGGTGAGAGATCTGGACATTCTCATGGAGCGCGTCGCCCCGCAAGGCCCCGTGACTTTGATCGTGCATGATTGGGGCGGGATGATCGGCATGTCCTGGGCGGTGCGCCATCCCGGCCGGATCAAGGCCATCGTCGCCTCGAATACCAGCTGTTTTCGCTTGCCCTCGGAGAAGCCTTTTCCGGGATTGCTGCGGCTGTTGCGTTGGTCGCCCAGCGGCCTGCTCCTGAGACTCTCGCGGCGCGTGCGCCGCCGGATGCTGGAGACGTGCACCGTCCGCGGTCTCTCTGCGCAAGCGGCCGACGCCTATTTGTCCGTGTGCGACGGCTGGAGCCGGAGCCGCGCGCTTCAACGGTTTGTCCAGGATATCCCTCTGTCGGAGGGGGATCCCGCCTGGGACACGATGCTCGAGACCGAGTCCAAGCTCGAGGCATTCCGGGAGACCCCGATGCTGCTGGTTTGGGGGATGAAAGATTGGGTTTTCGATCGGGCGTTTCTCGACGGCTGGATCAGGCGATTTCCCAAGGCCATGGTCCGGCGGTTTGAAGACTGCGGCCATTTTCTTCTCGAGGACGCTCCCGAATCGGCCGTGTCTGTGATCAGCGATTTCGTGGGACGGGACGGCAAGGGGTGAGCGTCAAAGGCGCAGTTCAAGATATCGGCGCGCGCTTCCTGGAAACGGCCCGCCGTCTTGGCTCCCAGCCGGCTCTCATTGACCGCGGCGTCGCGACGAGTTTCGCCGAGCTCGCCGAGGACATCGAAGGACTGGCCAACGGATTTCTCCTCTCGGGACTGGCGCTCAACGCGCGGGCGGCCGTCCTGCTGCCCCCTTCGCGGGAATTCTTCGCCGTGACTTTCGCCCTATTTCGCGCCGGCGTCACTCCGGTCCTCATCGATCCCGGCATTGGCTTTGGAAACATGGGGCGCTGCCTGGCCGAAGTCGAACCTGAGGCGTTCATCGGTTCGGCCAAGGCTCATGCGGCCAGGGTCATCGGTCGTTGGGCCCCCAGCGCCCGCATAAAGATTACGAGCGAATATTTCTTTGGCCTCTCGACGCTCTCCAAGGTGAGGGATTTGGGACGGGGGCGCGCCCGAGACATTCCCCGCGCGCCCGAAAACGCGCATGCGGCGATATTATTTACCTCCGGCAGCACGGGACCGGCGAAAGGGGTGGTCTATGAGCATGCGATGTTCGCCGCTCAGTTGGACATGCTGCGGGAACTTTTCGATATCAAAGAGGGGGAGTCGTCTTTGGCGACCTTTCCTTTGTTCGGCCTTTTTGACGTGGCTTTGGGGCAAACGGTCGTCATCCCGGAGATGGACTTCACCCGTCCAGGCCGCGTCGATCCCATGGCCGTTATCGAGCCGATCCAAAAGCACCGCATCAAGCAGCTGTTCGGCTCGCCCGCTCTGCTCGATTGCGTGGGCCGCTTCGGCGCGCGTCACTCGATCGCCTTGCCTTCACTCACACGGGTCATGTCCGCCGGCGCGCCGGTGGCGGCTCGAACCTTGGCCCGTTTTTCCACGATGCTCAACGAGGGCGTGCCCATCCACACACCTTACGGCGCCACCGAGGCCTTGCCGGTGGCCATGATCGATTCCCGGGAGATTTTGTCCGAAACGGCCGCAAAAACCGCGGCGGGCCGGGGGGTGTGCGTGGGCCGTCCGGTCCCGGGCGTGGAGGTCTCGATCATCGGCGTCGACGACGGACCGATTCCCGCCTGGTCACGGGAGCTGCGTCTGCCCCAGGGAGAGACGGGGGAGATCGTCGTCAAGGGGTCGAACGTGACCGGAGAATACTTCCGTCGCCCGGGGGAGATGGCGCGGGCGAAAATCGGAGACGGCGCCGGCCGCTGGCACAGGATGGGGGATCTGGGCTATTTTGACGAAAGAGGACGATTGTGGTTTTGCGGGCGCAAGGCCCATCGGGTCAAGGCCGGTCGAGGCGAGCTGCACAGCGTTTGCGTGGAAGGAATTTTCAACGTGCATCCCGAGGTCAAGATGACGGCGTTGGTGGGCGTGGGGACGACTGCGGTTTTGTGCGTGGAGCTGGAAGCGCGGGCGCCCGATAGGGAGCGGGTGAAATCCGAGCTTCTGGCCCTGGCGGCAGGCTTCCCGATGACTCGGGACATCTCGCTTATCCTGTTTCATCCGGGATTTCCCGTCGACGTGCGCCATAACGCGAAGATCTGTCGGGAACAGCTGGCCCTGTGGGCCGCGGATCGGCTCTCATGAGAGCGCTTGTCACCGGCGGCGGAGGCTTCCTGGGGTCCGCGTTGGCGCGCAAGCTGCGCGAGCGAGGCGACGATGTCCGAGTGTTCGGCCGCAGGGTTTACACGGAGCTCGAAGCCATCGGCATCGACTGTGTTCGCGGAGATATCGCCGACTACGACGCGGTGCGCGCGGCCTGTGAGGATCGAGAGGTCATTTTCCACACCGCCGCGAAAGTGGGTTTGTGGGGTTCCTTCGACGAATATTGCGCGGTCAACGCGGGCGGCACGAAAAACGTGCTTCGCGCTTGCTCGCAATTGGGGATTTCCAAGCTTGTGTATACCAGCTCCCCCAGCGTCGTCTTCAACGGGGAGGACATCGCCGGGGTCGATGAGCGCGCGCCCTATCCCGCCGGATTTGATTCACATTACTCGCGAAGCAAGGCTCAGGCCGAACAGATGGTGCTGGCCGCTGATCACGATCACCTCTCCACCATTGCCTTGCGGCCCCACCTCATCTGGGGACCGGGAGATCGCCACTTGATGCCGCGCGTCATCGACAGGGCCAAGTCCGGGCGTCTGTTTCGCATCGGGTCGGAAAACAAGCTCGTGGACACGCTCTATATCGACGACGCGGTGCAGGCGCATATTTTGGCGGCCATTCAGCTCTCGCCTCTTTCAGACATTTCCGGCAAGGCGTTTTTCCTGTCCGCGGGAGATCCCCGCCCCTTGTGGGAGATTGTCGGCAGGATGCTGGCGGCCGCCGGCTTGCCGCCCGTGACCAAGCGCATCTCGAAGCCGTTGGCGGTTTCGGCGGCCTGGGCGTGCGAGGCGTTTTGGCGCATGCTGGGCGCGTCGTCGGAGCCGCCGTTGACTCGGTTTTTGGTGAGCCAACTGACCACCGCGCACTGGTTCGACGTGTCGGCGGCAAAGCGAGAGTTGGGCTGGCAGCCGCGGGTGCGCATGGAAGACGGGATGGAGCGCGTGGCGCAGTGGATTCGGGCGGTCAAACCCTACGATTGAGCGCGGGCTCTGAGCGAGGCTGCGACCGAGACGCCCAGGGTCCCGCCGATGATGGCCAGAGACCATGTCGTGGGCACATGGAAGAAGCCTTGAATGAGCATTTTGACTCCCACGAAAACGAGCACCGCCGACACGCCGGTTTTTAAGTACTTGAATTGCGTCATCGAGCCGGCGAGCAGGAAATACATCGAGCGCAAACCCATGACGGCGAAGATATTCGAGGTGTAGACGACGAACAGGTCCGAACTCACTCCAAGAGCCGCGGGGATGGAATCGACGGCGAAGACGAGATCCGTGGCCTCGATGACCACGAGGGCGGCGAAAAGAGGAGTGGCGTGGAGAACTCCGTTGAGGCGCACGAAGAACACGTGTCCGTGCGTCCCGGTCGTGACGGGCAGAAAGCGATGCAGCAGGCGCAAGGCGGGATTCTTTCCGGGTTCGGGATGATCGTCCTCGCTGGCAAAAAGCATTTTCCCGCCCGTCCAGACTAAAATGGCGCCGAACAGGTAGAACATCAAATGCGACGAGGCCAGCAGTGAAATCCCGGCGAAGATGAAAATAAAACGCATGGCGATGGCGCCGAGGATGCCCCAGTGGAGGACGCGCGGCTGATTATCAGGCTCTATGTTGAAGAAGGAGAAGACCAGGATGAAGACGAACAGGTTGTCGACGGAGAGCGACTGTTCGAGGATATACGCCGCGAGGAACTGGAATGCCTTATCCTGACCGTAGACGAAGTACACCGCGGCGCAAAAGGCCAAGGCCAGGGCCCACCAGAACGCGACCATGATCGCGGCCTCGCGCACGCGCATCGAGTGCGCTTTCTTTTGGAGAACGCCGAGATCGAAGGCGAGCATCACGCCCATCACGAGGACGAAGCCGGCCCACAACCATGTCACGGCCATAATCTAAAAATTCTATCATAATGGCCGTGATCGTCATATTTTCCGACGGAGCGTGTTCGGGCAATCCCGGCCCGGGCGGCTGGGCCTGCGTCATCGCCTTGCCTGAGGGCAGGGCCATGGAACTCGCGGGTCGCGCGGATGCCACCACCAACAACCGCATGGAGATGAGCGCCGTTATCGCCGCGTTGAGTGCGGTGCGGCGGGTCCCCGGTCCCGTCGTGGTGAACACGGACTCGACCTATGTCATCGGGGGAATGACGAAATGGCTGTCCGCCTGGAAGCGCCGAGGATGGCTGACGGCCTCCAACGAAGCCGTCAAAAACGAGGATTTGTGGCGCACATTGGACGCTCTGAGCCGGGAGCGCGGCGAGGGCGGAGTGCAATGGCGCTGGATTCGAGGGCACGACGGTCACGACGCCAATGAACGCTGCGATGAACTGGCGGTCGCGATGACCCATCGCAGGCCCGTGAGCCTTTATGACGGGGAACTGCGGTCGTATCCATATGGCTCGCTGCTTCCGGGTGAAGCGGCCGAGTCGAACGTCCCGGTCCGGCGCGCGCGCGGGAGGGGTGAGGCGGGGCCCGCGAGCTACTTAAGTTTGGCCGATGGTTCGCTGGAGCGGCACGCCACTTGGAAAGAATGCGAATCGCGCGTCAAAGGCCGCGCGGGCGTGAAATTCAAGAAGATTCGCTCTCCGAGCGAGGAACGCGCCGTTCTGAAATCGTGGGGCTTGGAGTGACGGGAGCCGAGATCATGTCCGGCGGCTGCCGCCAGAGCCACACGTTGAAGGCGTGCGAGCCGAAGGCCGCCGCCCAAAGAAACCAATCGAGCCGCCCGATCGCCGTCAGGATCAAGATCAGGTACACGTAGTCGCGGCTGGCGATGCGTTCGACCGTGACGGCCAGAGGTCCGCGCTGACCGTCGGGGATGCGCAGCACCAGCCACCAGACGGAGAATCCGCAGGCCAGGAATCCGGTGACGATCAGCAGGCCGGGCAAGACCCAATCGCCCCCCGGGTGGAGGCGAGCCACGCCAATGGGCAAAGCGACGAAAATCGCCAGGTGGGCGACATGATCGGCCGCGACGTCGTAGGCCGCTCCCCAGGGCGTGGAAAGATGCTTGAGGCGGGCGACTTCGCCGTCGCAGCCGTCAAGAAGGCAGCAAAACCATAGGAGCAGGGCGCCTTGAAATTGCGTTCCCTCCGAGGGACTCGCCAGCCACCACGCTCCCAGCAATCCCAGCAGGAGGCTGGCGGTCGTGATATGATTGGGAGTGACCGGAAAAGGCAGCAGACTGCGGGTGATCACGAGGGAGAGGGCCCGATCAAACCGCGCGATGTAGCCGTCGGTGTCTTTGACCAGTCGGGAATAAAGCGTTTCGGCGGCGGCTTCGGCGGCCTGTCCCCGCGCGTCGAAAAAATGTCCGGCCTCGATTTCTTCGGCCGGTTCCGAAAGCGCTTGGGAGAGGACGTAGGCCGATGGCTTCGTGCCGGCGCCTAGAGACGCGGGTCGGAAACACACGGCGGCCACCGGTCGGCCCGCCAGAATGCGGCGCGCGTTGCTCTTGTCTGCGATCGCCTCGCAGGCCGCGGAAAAATCACGCAGGCCGCCTTCATCCGGAAAGGAGTGGGCCTCCAAGGCCAGCAAAGGCAGTGAGGCGTCGAGAGCGGCGGTCCCGATTTTATCTCCTAACACGGGGGCGCCGCCGACGCGCAGTTGAAAGGACCATTTGCGCAGGAAGGACTCGTCGGCCCCGGCGATGATGATGCGGTCGGGGGTCAGTTCCTGGGCGGCTCTGATGGCGCTACGCACCGCCGGCGGCAATCCGGCCACCAAAGGGGCGTTCGGGTGCGCGCCGATGAGCACCTGCCAACGTCGGGGTGCGGCCGCATGCATGGCTTGATTTTACAGTATTATAGACCCCGGCGAGGCGTCAGCCCCCGGCCGTTTCGGCCGATGTGTTGCGGACCTGCCTCGCGGGGAGGCTGCATCAAAATGTTCCCACCGAAACGAGTGGTTATCGCGAGCGATCTTTCCCGGGAGACGTCGCGCGCCGCTGACTGGGCGCGCCGCATGAGCGCTCCCGGGGCCGATTTCGAGACGCTTTTTGTCTTTGAATCGATGCCGGTGCCGGTGCTGGGCTTGCCCTCGCCTCCGTTGTCCTCGGTCATCAAGAAGAAGATCATGGCGGACTTGAGCCGAGTCGTTCCGTTTGCCGCGCCTCGGGTGGAGGAGGGAGACGCCGCGGCGGTCATCATCCGTCGCGCGCGGCGCGCCGATTTATTGGTCATGGGCAGCCATGGACGCAAGGGAGTCGAGCGGGCGTTGATGGGCTCTAGGGCCGAATCGGTCATTCGAGACGCCCCCATCCCGGTTTTGGTCGCTCGAACGCCTTTGGCGCCGGTGGACGGCGTTCTGGCTCCGATCAATCTCATGCCGTATTCTTATCGGGGTCTGTTGCTGGCCGCGCAAGCCGCCGTTCATCTGGGAGTTCCTTTGAACGTGCTCCACGTGGACGTCAACAGGAGCCGCGGACCCAACCCGCGTTTTTTCCTCAACGGCATGATCTCGCGCCTGCCCGCGCCTGTGCGTCGAGACCTGTCCGTACGCTTGGTCCTGCGAAGGGGCGATCCGGTGCGCGAAATCTTGGCGGAGTCCGCGAAGAACGGTCTTGTGGTCGCGACCGCCCACAGAAAATCCTTGCTGTCGGATTTGGTTCTTGGAACCACCGCGGAACGGATTCTACGCCATTCGCCTATTCCGGTCTTGACCGCCCCCTCCGGCGTTTGAGACTCTCGCGATGACTTCTGCTAGAATACGGCCTCGATGAAAACGGCCTTGTCCTGGCGCAGTGCCGGCGTTCTTCTTCACCCGACCTCTCTGCCCGGGAGCAGAGGCGGGACCTTGGGTCCTGAGGCTCTGGAATTCGCCGACGTCCTAGCCGATTGCGGGCAAACGTGGTGGCAGATGCTCCCGGTGTGTCCCCCCGATGAAACCGGCTCTCCTTACGCGTCCCCTTCGAGCTTCGGGGGTCATCCGGCGCTCATCGACGTTGGTTTGCTTGTCGCCGAAGGCCTGCTTAAGAAATCGGAGCTGGGGCAGTCCAAACTCAAAGCGTTGCGCGCCTGCTTCTCCTCGTTTCGCCGTCGCGCGGGAAGAGAGATGCGCACGGACTTCAGGGCCTTTGGCGAGCGAGAAGCCGCGTGGCTGGCCGATCATGCCTTGTTTTTTGCGCTCAAGGATGAGCAACGTCTAAGACCTTGGACGCAGTGGGACGAGGGATTGCGCCGCCGCGATCCCGCCGCTCTCGACGCCGCACGTCTTCGACTGAAGGACGAAATCGGCTTTCACGAGTTCGTGCAGTGGGTGTTCGCCCGTCAATGGGAGGCCCTGCGGCGCCACGCCGCGGCGCGCGGGGTGAAGCTTATGGGAGACGTGCCCCTGTACGTGCGTCATGATAGCGTCGACTGCTGGGCCAATCAGGAGATGTTTTTTTTGGATGAGAACGGAACGCCCAGCGTGGTCGCGGGCGTGCCTCCCGATTACTTTTCGCAGACCGGACAATTATGGGGAAATCCCTTGTATCGTTGGGAGGTCCATCGGGCGTCGGGCTTTGCCTGGTGGATGGCGCGCTTCAAGATCTGTGCGGCTCGTTTTGACGCGTTGCGGTTGGACCACTTCATCGGATTTCACAATTACTGGGAGGTTCCCGCCGGGGCCACGACCGCGACCGACGGGCGCTGGGTCCCCGCTTGCGGAGACGACTTGTTCCAGGCCTTGCGCCGCGAGGTTCCGGGTCTTGAGATCATCGCCGAGGATTTGGGAGTCATTACGCCCGAGGTGAACGCGCTGCGCGAGACATTCGGATTTCCCGGGATGAGGCTGGCGCAATTTTCTTTCGGGGGCGCGGAGACGGATTGGCCCGAGAATTGGCCGCAGAACTGCGTGGGTTATACCGGCACGCACGACAATGATACGACGCGAGGGTGGTGGGAAGACGACGGCATGATCAATCCCCAGCGCAGCGCGGCCCAAGCGGAAAAGGAGCGGCGGGCATTCCGGCGCGCCTTGGGCCGCGAGCCCCTGACTCCTTCTTGGGACATGGTGGACTTGGTGTGGCGCTCTCCGGCGCGCATCGCGATCGTCCCTATGCAGGATCTCCTAAACGTCGACGGGTCCGGGCGCATGAACCGGCCGGGGACGCTGGGTGGAAACTGGTCCTGGCGTATGGACGCCCAGGGCCTGACTCGACGTCTGGCCGGGCGCCTGGCGCTGCTGACGGGAGCGTGCGGCCGCGCGCCGCAGAGTTGATGAAAGCCCGCGCGGTCGATCATGGGGTCTCGGAGCTGTCCGACACGGATCTTCATCTTTTTAATGAGGGCACGCATGTGCGTCTCTACGAAAAGCTGGGGGCTCATCTCGATGTTCACGACGGCAAGAAGGGCACGAGATTCGCCGTTTGGGCGCCGAACGCAAAAAAAGTCGCCGTGATGGGTGATTTCAACGGCTGGTCCAGGAGCAAGCATATCCTTAAACCGCGCGCGTCATCCGGTATTTGGGAGGGCTTTGTTCCCGGCGTCGGGCGAGGGGCGCTTTATAAATATTGTATTTCCTCTCATCAGGCGGGCCATCGAGGGGAAAAGGCCGATCCCTTCGGCTTTCGTCACGAAGAGCCTCCCCGCACCGCCTCCGTGGTGTGGGATTTGGATTATCGTTGGAGTGACGAGTCCTGGATGGCCACGCGCCGAAAGCGTCACCTGCTGTCTTCTGCGATGTCGACGTACGAAGTCCATCTTGGGTCCTGGCGCCGGGTGCCAGGGGAGGGAGACCGATGGTTAAGCTATCGAGAACTCGCTCCCTTGCTGGCCGCGCACGTCAACAAGCTCGGCTTTACCCATGTCGAGTTGTTGCCGGTGATGGAGCATCCCTTTTACGGTTCATGGGGTTATCAGACCACCGGTTATTTCGCGCCCACCTCCCGGTACGGATCCCCCCAGGACTTCATGTTTCTTATCGATCACCTTCACCAAGAGGGGATCGGCGTGATTTTAGATTGGGTTCCTTCCCACTTTCCCACGGACGCTCACGGCCCGTCTTTCTTCGACGGGACGCACCTCTACGAGCATGCCGATCCCCGGTTGGGTTTTCATCCCGATTGGAAAAGCGCCATATACAACTACGGGAGAAAAGAAGTCCGGGCCTTCCTCAGTTCCAACACGCTGTATTGGCTCGACCGTTTTCACGCCGACGGCCTGCGCGTCGACGCGGTGGCGTCCATGCTCTATCTCGATTACTCGCGCAAGGAGGGGGAGTGGATTCCCAACGCCTTCGGCGGGCGGGAGAATCTGGCGGCCATCGACTTTCTCAAGACGCTCAACGAGACGATATACCGCTACTACCCCGACGTGCAGACCATCGCCGAGGAATCGACGGCTTGGCCGGGGGTGTCGAGACCGACGTATGGGGGGGGGCTGGGATTCGGCCTGAAGTGGGACATGGGCTGGATGCACGATTCGCTCACCTACATGCGCAAGGATCCGATTCATCGCCGCTTCCATCAAAACACAATCACTTTCCGGGCCATCTATCAATTCCACGAAAATTTCGTGTTGCCGCTGTCCCACGACGAGGTGGTGCACGGCAAGAACTCGTTGCTCGAGCAGATGCCGGGAGACGATTGGCGCAAGTTCGCCAATTTGCGCCTGCTCTATGCCTGGCAGTGGGCCCTGCCCGGAAAGAAGCTCCTGTTCATGGGAGGGGAGTTCGCGCAGCGGCGGGAATGGAGCCATGATCGCAGCCTCGATTGGCATCTGTTGGCCTACCAGAGCCACGCAGGGGTCATGAGCTGGGTGGAGCGCCTCAACGGCGTGTACCGCAGCGAGCCGGCTTTGCACGAACTGGACAGCGAGTCTCGGGGATTCGAATGGGTGGATGCCGCCGATACCGATAACAGCGTGCTCTCATTTCTGCGCAAAGGACAGAGCGAGTCCGATCAGGTTCTCTGCGTTTTTAACTTTACGCCCGTGCCGCGGGCGGACTACCGCATCGGAGTGCCCTGCGCAGGATGGTGGACGGAGCTGGCCGACTCCGATGCTTTGGAATTCGGCGGATCGGGCGCGACCCTGGGCGGGGGCGTGATGACGGAGGCGATCCCTCGGCACGGCCGTCCCTTCAGCGTGAGATTGCAGCTGCCCCCATTGGCGGCGGTCTTCCTGAGACGTCCGACTCGATAGGAGGTCGTGATGAAGCACTGGTTCGTGTTGTCGGTTCTTCTTGCGGGCGCGCCCGCCATGGCGACGATCAAGACGAAAGTTTTCGAATACACCCATGGCGACGTCGTGTTGCAAGGGTATGTCGCTTATGAGGACGGCTTTAAGGACAAGCGGCCCGGAATTCTTGTCGTTCATGAATGGTGGGGGCATGGCCCGTACGCGCGAAAACGCGCCGAGGATCTGGCTAAGCTGGGCTATACCGCTTTCGCCCTGGATATGTACGGTAAAGGGATCTACGCGAAAAATCACGAGGAAGCCGGCCAACTGGCGGGCGCCTACTTCAACGACCGCACGGCCATGCGCGAGCGGGCCTTGGCGGGTTTAGAGAAGCTCAAGACCATGCCGTATGTCGACGCCTCGCAATTGGCCGCGATCGGCTACTGTTTTGGGGGGACGTCCGTCTTGGAGCTGGCGCGTGCCGGCGTCGATCTCAAGGGCGTCGTCAGTTTCCACGGGGCTTTAGCGACCCCGTCTCCGGCGACCGAGGCCCCGAAGGCGAGAATCCTGGTTCTGCACGGCGCCGACGACCCCATGGTCTCTCCTCAGGTCGCCGATTTTCTCGCGGAAATGCGCCGCGTCAAGGCCGACTGGCAATTCGTCCAATACGGCGGCGCGGTGCACAGCTTCACGGTTCCCGACGCGGGCAACGACCCCGGCAAGGGCACGGCCTACGACAAGAACGCCGACCAGCGTTCATGGCGCGCCATGCGGGGATTTTTCGAAGAGATATTCAAATAGGGGGGGCCTTTGGAAACACGAAACCCCCGGCTTTGCTCGCCGAGGGTCTAGGTCCCGACATTTCTCGTTACGGGTTCGAAATCGTGCCGACGCCTGAAGTATAGCACATAAACAAGAAACCCGCATCGCCGTCCAGCGGCGATGCGGGCTTATTCAGGTCGAGGGCTCTAAACTAGAGCTTGCGGACGTTCGCGGCGCGCGGTCCCTTGTCGGACTGCTGCACGTCGAACTCGACGGCCTGATTCTCAGCCAAAGTCTTGAATCCCTCGCCCATGATGGACGAATGATGAACGAACAGATCCTTAGATCCGTCGTCCGGCGTGATGAAACCAAAGCCCTTCTGATCGTTGAACCACTTCACTTTGCCCGTAGCCATTCTATTTGCTTCCTCTTTTCTTACGTAGTGCTCACACACGTCTTTGTGGCAAGGCCCATCGTCGGACCTCTGCCAGTATTATAGCACACGAATTCCCTGCCAAGGCCATTATTTCTACAAGCCTTTCCAAAGGTCATGCCGGGACAATGACGTCGCGATGTCGGTCTTGGGGAGCCCAAAGGCGCCCGCCATCGAGCGCGGCGCGGGTTCGTCGGCCGGCGGCTTGTACCAGCACCGCGGGCGCAGGCCGACCGAAAAACCTTGAGAGCCGGTGCAGGCGCCGGGAACGGGATCGGTTTCGCTCAGTTCATCGCCGACGGCTCGGGTGCACAAGGAGGCGGAAAAATACGTGTCGAGCCGGCATTGCGTCGGAGGATGTCGGTCGTACATCCGAGTCACGACGTTGGGGTCGGGAGTGTCGTAGCGCGGAGCGACGGGCTCGCTGCGCAAGGCGCGCAGCAAGGCGGTCACCGACATTCCTGCGACGGCGGTGCGCACGCAGATGGCGCGTTCCCGGGCCCCGGCGAAGGATTTCGCGCACGCGGCTTGAGGCTGGGAGTCGTCGAGGGAGGCGCGGGTGAATGCGTTTGAGGCGGTGTCGGCAAAGACCAAGCGCAGGCACTTGAGGTTGGCGAAATAATCGGCCTGGCCTTCGTTGGAAGCCCAGTCGAGGCCGTTGGAGTATTTGGGCGCTCCGCCGATATGGTGCCCGAGTTCATGGCAGGCGACGAGGGCAAAGCCGTCTTGGGTGATCGCGGCGTGGCGCGCCAAGCCTCCGTACATGTTCAGCACGTAGTCGGTCCCGTCGGCCCCGCCGCGTTGGGCGGAGGCGTTGACCGTGGCATCGTCCCAGAGGCGATTGATCACGAGCCGCCCGCCTCGTGAGGCGATGATCGGTCCGTATAACGCTTGGATATGGTCAAGGACCTGGTTGAACTGCTGATGCGTGATGCCCTTGGATTCGAGGGAATCAATCGGGATGCTGAGGTTGTTGGGAGGCAGGAATCCGTCGTCGGCGAAGACCGGACTGGCCTCGGGGGCGGCACACAGGGCAACCAACAAGACGGGCAACAGACGTTTTAGAATCATGGACACCTCCAGGTTCTCGATACTGGCATAACGGGGATCAAGACGCAAGTGATTCAGCGGAGTGAGGTCTTCCGTAGTGGCAGTATTGTTGCAAGGAGAAAGTCGTGCCTTCTCATCCCCACGCTCATGCTGGTTCTGCCGGGCATCCGCGAGCGGTCGATTTCAATGACGCCCCGTTCCTGGTGATATGGGAAACGACGCGTTCCTGCGCATTGGCGTGCCGTCATTGCCGGGCGGAGGCGGTTCTGGGCCGTGACCCGGGTGAGTTGTCGACGGCGGAGGGCAAGGATTTGCTCGGCCAAATCGCCGCGATGGGAACGCCGATTTGCGTTTTTTCCGGAGGAGATCCGCTGAACCGGCCCGACCTTGAGGAACTCGTGGCTCATGGGAAATCCGTGGGCTTGCGCGTGGGCACGATTCCTGCGGCGACGGCCAATCTCACGCGTGAGCGCGTCGCATCTCTTGTTGACGCGGGATTGGATCAGATCGCCTTCAGTTTGGACGGCCCCACGCCCCAGACGCATGATGCGTTCAGGCAAGTCCCGGGTTCCTTTGAAAAAACCATCGAAGGCGCCGCCTTCGCAAGAGCCACGGGCGTTCCCCTGCAAATAAACACGTGCTTTGCTTCCTGGAACTATCAGTACATGGAAGAGTTGGTCAAGTTGGTGACTTCGTTGGGCGTCGCCTTTTGGGAGGTTTTCTTCCTCGTTCCCATGGGTCGCGGCCGGGCGATGGAGTCGCTGAGCGCGCAGCAGTTCGAGGACATTTTCGCGCGCCTGCATCGCTTGAACGATGAAGTTCCCTTCGTCATTAAAATCACCGAGGCCCAGCATTACCGTCGCCACGTCATTTTGAAGGAGAGCGAGGGCCATCCCGGAGGAGCGGCCGAGCGCATCAAGCATATTTTGGCCAGGCCTCGCGGAGTCGGAGGCGGAATCGGCCTCTCTCCTCAAGCGGTCAATTCAGGAAAGGGCTTTGCCTTCGTCGATTTTCAGGGCGAGATTTGTCCCTCCGGGTTTCTTCCCATACCGGCGGGCAATATCCGCCGTGATCGCCTTGCCGATGTTTATCGCGAGAGCCGGTTATTCCGGGAGCTTCGCGACCCGCAGGCGCTGAAAGGAAAATGCAAAGTGTGCGAGTTTTCCCGCATTTGCGGGGGGTCGCGCGCCCGGGCGTACGCGATGACGGGAGACTGGCTCGAGACCGATCCGTTTTGCGCCTACGAACCTTAGCGGGATTGTGAGGGCGCGTTGAGCAGGGCGGCGGCCTCGTCGCGAACGCGTAGAAGAGTCAAACGGTTGACGGCCTCGGGAGAGGGCAGCACCGTTTTTGTTTTCAACTTGACCTCGAAGGCGTATATCGGCGTGCCCGCGACTTCGCGGAATATGACGAGGGTGGTCGCCTCGTCGAGCTTTTCCACGCTCCAGGCGGGGGTTCCGTCGGGGTGATCGATGACGGTTCCCAGACGTCCGAACACCGTCTTGTCGTCGCCGGCCATGCGCCATTGCCTGACGAGCGCAAGAGCCTCTTGGGAATGTGGATCGAGCGCGGTCGCCAACGGCGAGGCGACCGGGGCCGTGGCCGGGAGAGGGGGCGTTTCCGGCTTGTGGCGCGCGGAGTGCTTGCCCATGTTGAACCGAGAGACGAGCATGAACGTTCCGATAAGGCACACGACGGGCAAAGCCGTCACGAGTATAGAGGGGCGGGAATGAACGACCGGCAACGACGTCGGCGCGGAGAGTCTGGGCGCGGGGGGGGCAATAGCCAGGTCCGCCGGCGGCTCGGCGCTTGGCGGCGGCGTCGCGGGGGACTCATCAAGGGCGACTTCTTCAGGGGGAACCGTTACGACGACCGTCATGACGGGAGGGTCCTCGACGACTTGCGCAACGGGAACCTCGGCCGGGGAAGGGATCGGCGCCGATGGTTGGGCGAGAGGAAAATCGTCCATCAAGGGAGGAAGGACGGGGTCAGGCGCAAGGGGGCTCGGTTCGGGAACAGGAGTCGGCGGGGGCTCTTGGACGGGAGCCGCAGCCGCCGCGGCGGCTTTGAGCGGAGCGAGAGACGCTTTGGCGACGGCGGCGGCGGCGGCGGCTTGCTCGGCCGCGGCTTGGGCGGCCAACGCTTCGCGCAGGGCGAGCATCTGCTCGCGTAAACGAGCCAATTCTTCCTCACGCGTCGACAGGCGGGTCCGAATCGCCGAGGCGCAGTCGCGCAAGGCAACGGCGCCGTCGGCGATTTTGCCGAGCGTGGGGTCAGGCCACTGATCGTGAGGGGTCATTGTCCCAAGAGACTCAGCCCTAGGGTAGCGGAGAGTTGTTGCAAAGTCATAACAAAAAAGTGCGAGGTCTGGAGATTTCACACACTCGCCCGGAATCTTCAGTTGATTCTCCGCTGATGAGGGAACTGCGTTCGGATCGTCCCTTGTCGGGATCGCTCGGGAGTGACCCTCGCTTGGCGC
>JBBTHA010000004.1:0-27616 GCA_038060535.1 Elusimicrobiota bacterium
CTTGGTCACGACCGCCTCCACGAGCACCTCCTTGCCGGCGAAGGCCTCGGGCTTGGCCAGCGCCTGCGCGAGGGGGGTCGCCTCGACGACGGTGAGGGGGGCGCCGAACGTCTCATCGGCGGCGAGGGCGGGCGCGGCGAAAATCAGGGCGGCGAGAATAGCGATCGTGCGCATGGGGCCTCCTGGGTGCGTCTTCGCAATTCTAGCAGACCGCGGACCTCCGAGCCACCGGTGTCAGTTGCAGTTGGCCGAATTGCTACACCTGATCGCTTTGATTGATGAACGTGTTTAGCTCGATGATGATAATTGATAGAATGCTCTTTGTATAATACCTGTTTGGAAATTGAATGAACAGGATTAACCGTTAAACGAAGGAGAAGAAGATGAAAGGAATGATTACGCTGTTTTTTGCAGGGATGCTTTTAATTGCAGGAAATGCGCAAGCTCATTGCGGCAAGTGCGGTGTGGGGGACGCGCCCAAGGCGGATAAGGGCGATATGATTCAGGAAAAGACGGATAAATTAGCTCACGAATTAAGCTTGTCGGATGAACAAAAAGTGAAAGTGCACGCGATTATCACCGATAAAATGGCGAAGAAGCAACAGATCATGGATGAAAAGCATAAAGCGATGGATGCTCTTCATGAAGAATTTCAAACCAAGCTCAAAGATGTTCTCAACAAAGAACAAATGGGCAAATGGGAGGCAATGAAGCAAAATAAAGAGGGCATGGAAGGAAAATGCCCAATGTGCAAGGATGGGAAAATGTGCAAAATGTGCCTGCTTAAAAAAGAAGGTAAAGGCAGTGGTCATGACCATGAACACGGCAGCGACCATAAGAAGGGAAGCGGAAAAAAATAGAAGAAGGGCAGATTATTTGACGGGCCTTAAAAGGACGCGCATGCAAAAACATGCGCGTCCTTTTAATTTCGAAGTAGGTAAAATTGGCTCGCTTTTCTCCGTGGCCCCTCACATTGACCCAGGATGTCCCTCTTCTGCGCTTTATCCTGGCCAGTGGGCACCAAAATGGGCACCACCTCCGGTGGCCTTGCGTTGGCGGGGAAGGGGGGTATGCTTGCCAGACCTAAGTGTCAGCAAGAATGTATCCAAGATTGGCTGAACCTCTACATTTGCGATAATGCACGCATGACCCGCGTCCGGCTCGTCGTCCTTTGCTTTCTGCTCGCCGGGCCGGCGCAGGCGCAGTTGCAGACGAACCGGCGACAGCGCTTCGTGAAGGCGATGGAGGGCTTTTCATTCGGGCCGAGGATGACGCAGTACCGGCCCGTGGACGCGGACGAGAAGATGTGGACGCCGGGCATCCAGGCGCGCCTTCCGATCGCGTCGGAGACCTCCGTTGAGGCGTCTCTGGACTTCCTGCGCTACGCGCGGCAAGGCACGACCGTGCGCGTGAGGAACACCCAAGTGACCTTACTGGGCTATTTCACCTCGGATGACACGGACCGGAAGCTGAAGCCCTTTCTGCTCCTCGGCGTCGGCTGGTATCCGGCGCGTCCGGATGGACCGTACCAAAACCCTCACCGGAATTTCGGTGGTCATACGGGCGGCGGCTTGGAGATCATGCTCTCGCCGCGGCTGTCCGCGGACTTCGCGTACCGCTACCTATGGACGCAGATATTCCATATCTCCACGCCGCACATGCTCTTTGGCAAGGACTTTTCTCCCCGGGGTTCGATGCTGACCACTGGGCTTAATTTCAGGTTCTGATGACGCGAACGGCACCTAGAAGGTGCCCCACTTTTTGAGGCTAGGATAGAAGCCTGGCGCGGCGTAGGGCCATCCCGACTTGGCCTTCCGCTGGCGGGGAATGGAAGGTATTCTTGTCTGGCCTAAGCGTCAGTAAGCACCAAGCCAATCCGGTGGTCATTCCCCAACCCCAATTTAGTGTTGTAGAATAAGCGTAGTGGGCCTGTAGCTCAACGGATAGAGTACTTGGCTTCGAACCAAGTGATCCGGGTTCGATTCCTGGCGGGCCCACCAATTTTCTCCTCAATAAACGGCGTCGTTTACGCAATATTCCCGTAATGCTTTCCTGATAACATCGAAGGAATGTTCCTGCCCGCCGTCGTCGTGGCGTTAACCGCGTGTCCGCCTTCCTGGGCGGCGCCGGTGGTCAAATCAACGGCCGCCATTCGCGCCCAACTCGGCCGCGAGGCTTTGGCGGTTCTCTCGGGCTTGGCGGGCGACGCCGACGCCGAAGTCCGAGCCGCGGTGGCGTCCTCATGGGGCGAGCTCGGCAACCGCGCCGCGATGCCGCTTCTTAAGAGGGCTTTGACCGACGCCAACAGCGACGTGCGCGTCGCCGCGGCCTCAAGCCTTTACCGATTGGGAGATATCCAGGGGCTTCTGGCCCTCATCGATGAAACCAAGGCGCCGGAGAAGACGTCTTCTCCCTCCACCCCGGCCCAGGCCTTATTGGGAATGGCACGCGACGCGGCCCGCGCCCGCGCGACCCGCGCGCTTGGCGCCATCGCCGGGGAGGCGGCTCGCGCGACTCTGACCGCGGCCAAGGCTGATCCCGCCGGGGAGGTCCGCGACGCGGCCATGGTCGCCTTGGCTCGCTTAGGCGATAAAAACGCCGCCGCGCCCTTCGTGTTAGCGCTCAAGGACAAGGATGAGGGCGTGCGCGTCTCGGCGGCGCGATCTTTGGGGATGATCGGACGCGAGGGACGCTCGGAGTTGGAGAAACTCATCGCGAACGATCCCTCGGCGTCGGTGCGGGTCGAGGCCTGCGCGGCCTTGGGGGGATTTCCCGAGGCGAACGTCGTTCAAACATTGACGTCGGCGCTTCACGACAAGAATCCGCGTTTGAGGTCGGCGGCCGTTAGGGCTTTGGCCCAACGCCGCGAGCTGGCCTCGACCGTCGCGCTCAAAGGCTTGATGGACGGCGCGCCGGCGCCCGAGTTGGCGCTGACCGCGATGAGCGGCTTGGCCGAACGGGGAGAAGACATCGACTTCTCGCTTTTGGATTTGACGCTGGGACAGGACGATCCGGAATTGAAATCGTTGGCCGTTCGCTCTTTGTCGGCCACGAAAAAACCTCAGGCTCTTCAGCTGTTGGCGAAAGTCATGCATGCAGACCCGACCGGGAAGATTCGCGCCGAGGCCGCCGCCGCCGTCATCTCCCGCTTGCGCCGCATCGAGGCTGACAAGTGAACATGTTCGCGAGGCTGATCGCGATCATCGCGACGCTGGCCCTGCCGGCTTGGGCCGTGCGTCCTTCCGGCCAGGAGCGCGCCGACGCCAAGCGCTTCGGCCTTGACTCCTTGGCATCTCCAGTGCGCCGCGGGCCGGATCAACCCGTCAGGCAGGAGTTCGCTCGCTTCAACGCCGCGGCGGGAGGCCGATGGAGCATCCGTT
Source organism: Elusimicrobiota bacterium (assembly GCA_038060535.1). GTDB lineage: Bacteria > Elusimicrobiota > Elusimicrobia > UBA1565 > UBA9628 > GWA2-66-18. Next base: position 3,381 of record JBBTHA010000004.1, read on the forward strand.
TCGATCCGCGGACCGGCGCTCCGGCCGCGCTCACCGAGGGGAAAACGCCTCCTCGGGCCGGCCCCGCAGCCGCCGTCTCCCGGCGCTTTTTGGAAGAGCAGCGCGCGCTGCTGCGGGTGGACCCGGCCGCGCTTCACGTTGAAAAGGAAATTCAAGGCGAGGGTCGTCGGCACGTGCTCTACCGCCAAACGTACCGCGGCCTGCCCGTGGAGTTTTCCCGCGTCAAGGTTCACTTAGACGACGACGGATCGGTCATCGGTTTTAACTCCAACTATGAAGCCGCCGCGACCCTTCCGACGGTTCCAGCGATCTCTGCCCAAACCGCCAAGGGCGTGGCCGAAACCGACGCCCGCGGCCAGTCGCAGGGGCCTGCCGAACTCGTCATTTTGCCCGCGCAGATCGCGGGCCGAGCGCGCCTGGCCTGGAAGTTGAAAGTCCGTGGGGCCCAAGCGGCCTGGCGCTATTATATCGACGCTCTCGACGGGCGCATCTTGTTTCGCTACAACGCCCTGCGCTTTGCGACCAATGGAACGGTGACCGGGCAAGTCTACGATTTGGATCCCACCGGGCCGTTGGTGACCCGCCCATTCGCCAACCAATGGATCTACATTGGCGACGCCAGCGTGCGCGCCTTGAGCGGAGGCGACGGCACGTACGCCTCGGCGTCGAACGGGAAAGTCACGATGGGACTGCAAGGGAAATTCGTCAACGTCGCGAACTTTCGCGGACCGAGCGCGCATTACGATAACGGAAGCGGCGTTTGGCAGACCATCGCCACTCCCGTTTCCTCCCCGCATCCCTATCCCAACTCGTCGGTCCAGGTCTCGACCATCACCCTGGAGTCATCAGTGCCTACGGCCGTCAAATTTCTTCCCATCTTCAGCGCCTTCGACGTGGGGGTTTTCACGGGGGGAGACGCCTCGGACGTGTCGGGAGGCGACATCGCCGACGATGACCAGGTGACCATCACCGACGGCAACGGCGATCCCGTCGCCAGCTACGTGGGCGCGCGCGGCGCGTTCAACGCCGGCGCCGTCGCGGGCAAGGTCATGCACGTCTCGCTGCGCAGCAACGAGAGCGGCCAGAATCCCGGCTTCGATATCGCGCTGTCGAGCTACCTCACCGTCACAAGCCCCTCGGTGGCAGGCACGCCGGGCAGTGAAAACCACGTGTGGACTCTCAGCGACACGGCTTTGGCCCTGCGCGGGGAACTCAACTTGTTTTACCACCTCAACCTCATGCACGACTATTTTTTCGGGGGAGTCAATCGCTCCAGCGCCGCCGCGGTGAGCGGTCCTTTGCTGGCGATGGCTCACGTGGGCCCGAACATGGTCAACGCGTTCTACAATCCCGACCAGGACAACCTTATGTTCGGAGACGTGAGCGCGGCCGTTCCCCGCGACGTGTTCACAGACGACGCGACGGTGACTCGTCACGAGTACGTTCATTACCTGCTTGAAAAGATCTGGTCGATACAAAATTTCGGCCAAGCCGGAGCCATCTCGGAGGGAATCGCGGATTATTTCGCGGCCAGCTCCCTGAATAATTCCGCCATCGGCGCCTACGTGATGGCGTCTCTGGGAGGCGGGGGACCCTTGAGGGAGCTCGATTGCCAAAAAGCGGGACAGACGTGCCGGGTCCTGAGCAATACGACGTGGTCGGGTGAAATCCATGACGACAGCATTTTCTTCTCGCAGGCGCTCTGGGATATTCGGCGCGCTCGTATCGCGGCTCTTGGCGCTTCGGCGGGGCGTTCCTGCGCCGATGGATTGGTGTTCCAGTCGCTGCTTTTTTTCCCGGAAAGCTTCAGTGAATTTTACGAGGCCCTGCGCCGCGTCGACGGAGATGGACGCGTTTCGGCGTGCGGGGGGGCGGGCACGGCCCAGAGCGACATCATAACGGCGTTTACGACCACCCACGGCTTGATTCTGGCCAACGCAGACGGTTGGGAACGCAACGACGGCTTTGAGACTGCCACCGATGCCAGCACGATGTCGGCCGTTTCAGCCACCATCAGCCCCTCTGGAGACACTGATTTCTGGTCCTTCGCGGCCGGTCCCGGAGTCATCAGGGTAACGCTGAACCTCCCGTCTGCCGGCGGCTACTTCAAGGCCTATCAATTGAAGCTCTTCGATCGCATGCATCGTCTCGTGGCGTCCGCCGCACCGGCCTACAATGGCATCAACACGACCGATGGGCTGTGCGAGACCAACGATTGCACCACGACGGCCGCTCACATCGAACTCTTTTACAACAACTCCGTCGGGGGGCAGTTCTACGTCCAAGTGGCCGGCGGCGACACCGTGGGGGGCTCGGCCAGCGGGGTGCAGTCCTTGGTGCCCTACGCGCTTTCCTTCGGATTTTCTCCCAACGGCGCGCTCTCCGGCTCGATCATCACCGCCTCCTATGATCAGGACGTCATTTCGTTTTCCGTAAACGTCACGTCGTTCATGCAAATCCAGGATTGGCGATTTTCATCTGCGCAATTGCGCGATCACGCCTTCGGCGTCCTCCCCAACACGCAGGCCTCCAGTCCCAGCACGGCGGGGAGCTACCTGACATTGATCTCTTCGGCCTCGCAGTTGGGCAGGATCACGGGCTCGGTCCGTCTGGTTCCGGGATTCGCCTCTCGCTTTCCGGCCGCGGGGACGGTGCACTTGGAGGTTTTCGGCTACAACGTGCACGGCAGCACATCCTCGCTGGGCCTGTCCAACCCCTTGAATCTGAGCGGATCGAGTGCGGAACTCAAGGCGTATAACAACGTGTTCAACCCGCTCGCCGGGGAAAAGGCGACCATCAAGTACTCGATCGCGAGTTCGGGACACGTGGTCATCAAGCTTTACACCGTGACGGGGGGATACATCGCCACGCTGCTCGACGACGAAAAGCCCGCGGGCAAGGGGACTCTCAATTGGGACGGCCGCAACTCCGTGGGAGCCGTCGTCGCCAGCGGGATCTATCTTGTCAGGATCGACGGCCCCGGGATTCATAAAACCCAAAAGGTCGCCATCGTCAAATGAAACGGACTTTTTGCGCCGTCATGATCTTCGCGACCCTCGGCGAGTCGAGCCGCTGCGAAAGCCCTGGAACCACGGCCGTTCCCATCCTGCAAGTTCCTTTGGCCGCTCGCGGCGCGGGGATGGGAAACGCCTTTAGCGCGGTGGCCAACGATTCTTCGGCCCTTTTTTACAACCCGGCGGGATTGGCTCGTTTGAGCCTCAACGAAGTGGCCAGCAGCTTCATCTCGGGAGCCGGAGACACGTCGCTGCAAAGCATCTCTTACGTGGGTCCGATGGCTTGGACCGGGATTTCCGGCAACGGACGCAGCAGCGCGGCGACCAACTTGCTCTATGCCCAAAGCGGCAGCATCGAGGTGAACCGCCTCAACCCCGACGGCTCGCTTGGGTCGTCGCAGCGCGTCAGCGCCGGTTCCGACCTCGTCGTGTCGCTCGCCTACGCGGAACGGGTGGCCATCACGCCGGTCGACATTGAGGGCAAGACCTATTCTTTGGACCATTTCATCGGGCTGACCCCGAAATACGTGCGCTCGACGATCCTCACGTATTCGGCTAACGCTTTCGCCCTGGATGCGGGATACCTCCTCTACTCCGCCGATGTTGCCTGGAGTTTTGGCGCGGCGGCGCTCAATGTCGGCCAGCCGTTTCGCTACGCGCAAGAGAAAGAGCATTTGCCGACGACCTTGCGGGGAGGGGTCGCCTGGCATGGGGGGGTCCCCTCCTTGCATAACGTCCTGATCGCCCTCGATGGCGACTACGTCATCAACGAGCGCCAATGGCACGCGAATACGGGCGTGGAGTACTTCTGGCTCAAGACCTACGGCGCGCGCATCGGTTATCAGATTCACCGCGACGACGCCGGACTCACGATGGGAATGGGCCTGCGCTGGAAGGGACGCGTCTTCTTCGATTACGCCTGGGGTCTTGCGTCCGCGCTCAGCAACACCCACCGCATGACCTTAACCTATCGTTTCGGCTCCGTGCCTCAAGCCCAACGAGAGCGCACGCGCTCCTCTTCCATCGAGCCGGTTTCTGAGAACGAGGAATCGCCGCAATTGCAGGATCCTCGTCCCGAGTCCTTGAAGCCCTCCGACAGCCCCCGTCGAGGGCCTCGCAAGAGTTCCCAAATCACTCCGACTTGGATTTACTAAACCGCCTTTTCCTCGGAACGTTTGCGTAGCGACGCGTTCAGGATTTTCTTGCGCAGTCGGATGCTGTTCGGTGTGACTTCCAACAGCTCATCGTCGTCGATAAATTCCAGGGCCTGTTCCAAGCTCAGAATCTTAGGGGGTTCCAATTGAATGGCCTCATCGGTGGCCTTGGAACGCATGTTGGTCAGCGCTTTGGTTTTGCAAGGGTTGACGACCATATCCGAGGCGCGGGAGTTGGTTCCCACGATCATTCCTTCATAGACCTCGACACCGGGAGCCAAGAAGAAGGCGGAGCGTTCCTGCAGTCCGGATACCGCGTAGCCCGTCGTCGCGCCCTGGGACATGGCCACGAGCACGCCGTTGGATCGCGGCGGGGGCTCGTTGCCCTTGGGGCCGTAACCGTTGAAGCTGTGATGCATCATGCCCGTTCCCTTGGTCATCGCCATCAGCTCGCTCTTGAACCCCATCAACCCTCGGGAGGAGATCACGTATTCCAACCGGACTCGGGAGTGGCCCTCCGGAGCCATATTCTGGAGTTGACCCAATCGGCGGCCCAGGGTTTCTATGATGGATCCTTGGTAGTCGGCCGGCGCGTCGATGACGAGGTGTTCCATGGGTTCGCAGACGACCCCGTCCACCTCGCGGAAGATCACTTGGGGGCGGGAGACCGCCAGCTCGAAGCCCTCCCGGCGCATCGTCTCGATGAGGACCGAGAGGTGCAGTTCCCCGCGTCCTGAAACCTTGAAGTGGCCCTCGCCGGCCAGCTGCTCGATTTTAAGACCGACGTTGATTTGCTGCTCCTTGAGCAGGCGTTCCCGAAGATGACGGGAGGTCACGAGCTTGCCTTCGCGCCCGGAGAAAGGGCTGTTGTTGATCATGAACTCCATGGAGAGCGTCGGCTCGTCGATCTCGAGGGGAGGCAGCGGGATGGGATTGCCGACCGACGACACCGTGTCGCCCACGTTGATCGTTTCAAGGCCCGCCAACGCGACGATGTCCCCGGCTTGGACTTTATCGACGTCCTTGCGTTGAAGCCCCGAATACATCTGCAGCATCGTGATTTTTCCGGGAATGACCTTGCCGTCTTCGGCTTTGATCAAGGCCGCGGTTTCATTCTTGCCCAAAGTCCCGTTTTGAATGCGCCCTATGCCGATTTTCCCAAGGTAGTTGCTGTAATCGAGCATCGTCACCAGCATCTGAAGGGGTTTGTCCGGATCGACCATCGGGCCGGGCACCGATTTCAAGATGGTCTCGAGCAGCGGGGTCATGCCGACGCCGACCTGGTCGGCTTCATAGCTCGACCAGCCGGCCTTGCCCGCGGCGTAGACGACGGCGAAATCCATCTGGGGGTCGGTCGCGCCCAAGTCGATGAACAGGTCGAAAACCTTGTTGAGGGCCTCCTGGGGACGGATATGAGGGCGGTCCATTTTATTGATGACCACGATCGGATGCAACCCCAGCGCAAGCGCCTTGCGCAGGACGAATCGCGTCTGGGGCATGGGACCCTCAACCGCGTCGACGATGAGAAGCGCGCCGTCGACCATTTTGAGAATGCGTTCCACCTCGGAGCCGAAGTCGGCATGTCCCGGCGTATCGACGATATTGATCGTCGTGTCGCCGTATCGAATGGAAGTGTTTTTGGCGAGGATGGTAATGCCGCGTTCGCGTTCGAGGTCATTGGAGTCAAGCACCTGCTCCTGGGCTTGGTCGGGCTTGACATGGAAGGCCCCCGTCGACTTGAGCAAGGCGTCGACAAGCGTCGTTTTGCCGTGGTCGACGTGGGCGATGATCGCGATATTGCGTACGTCGTTTCTTCTCGGCGAGGGCATAGTCATCCTGTTCTTTTTTCCGCCCGGAAAGCCGCGAGGCGCGCGCCTTGCGGCGCGCGCCCCCGGTCACGTTCCCGTGAGCGACAAACTGATGAAAGCCGCCCGAGATGCCGTACATGATGAGGGGCGGCGGCTTTCGTCGTTATTCTAGCATGTCCGCGCCCGCCAGCGCAAATCGCTCGCGACGATGTATAATCACCTCATGACTCATTACCGCGCGCTGCGCCGAAATCTTGCACGAAGGCTGTCCGGCCGGGGGCTGGTCCATTTACAAGGCGGCAAACCGGTGCCGCGCAACTTCGACGTTGAATATCCGTTCCGTCAAAATTCGGATTTCCTTTATCTCACGGGCGTCGAGGAACCCGGCTGCCATTTGATCCTCGATGGATCTCGCGAGGTGCTGTTCGTGCCCCGCATCGATGCCCATCACAAAGTCTGGGAAGGCCACGTCCCAGACCCCGCGCAGGCCAAAAGCTTGTACGGCGTCGATCGCGTGATGTACGCCGATGAGTTCAAGAGGTTCAGACGCGGCCGCCGCGTCGTGCCCGCGGCCGCGCTGCGCGACGCCCTCGATGAGATGCGCGCGCTCAAAGGCGAAGGCGAGCTCTCGCTGATGCGCAAGGCCAATGTCGTCAGCGGCCAGGCTCATCGCGCCGTCATGAAGGCGGCTCGGCCGGGGCTGCGGGAGTACGAGATCCAGGCCGTTTTCGACGCCGCTTGCCTTAAGGCCGGGCTCAGGCATCTCGCCTATCCGTCCATCGTCGCCGCCGGCGCCAACAGCGCGGTGCTTCATTACCGGAAAAACAGCGCCCCGCTTCGCTCCGGCGAGCTCATTCTCATCGATGCGGGCGCCGAATTGTCCGGCTATGCCGCCGACATCACGCGCACGTTCCCGATCAACGGTCGTTTTACCCGGCGACAGCGCGATATTTACGAAATCGTTTTGCAGACCCAGAAAATCTGCATCGAGCGTGCCCGGCCTGGAATTATCTCCGCCGATCTGCACGTGGTGTCCATGCGAGTCATCGCCGAGGGCCTCAAATCCCTGGGTTTGCTGCACGGGGACACGGACGGCCTTGTGGAAGGGGGAGCGGTCCGTCTATTTTATCCTCACGGCTTGACGCACATGCTCGGGCTTGACGTTCACGACGTCACCGGAGGCAAAAAACGCGTCCTGCCCAACCCCACCAAAATCCCGCTGCGTTTCATCGCGAAGCTCGAGCCCGGTTTCGTGATCACGATGGAGCCGGGCATATACTTTATCCCCGCGCTGCTTCAAGATCCCGCCTTGCGGCGCAAGCATAGGGCCTCCGTTAATTTCGCTAAAGCGGATTCTTTTCTGGATTTTGGCGGAATTCGAATCGAGGACGACATCGTCATCCGCGACGGGCCCGCCGAGAACCTGACGCGCGTACCGAAGGAAATCGACGACGTCGAGGCCGCCTGTGGCGCGTAGAGCGCCTATAGCCGCGGGGGCGCTTGTGTTCTTGGCGGCGAGCGCTCTCCACGGGCATGACGTCGGAATCACGGTGACTTACGGTTCCCGTTCCCAGACAAGCTTCAGGGTTTTGGCAGGAGAAGCGTCCTCCAAGCCCGTCTACGAAAGCGGGCTCAGCGACCCGATCAACGAAGACTGGGACACGATTCTCATTGAGGGCTTGCTTCCTGAGCCAAGCATCCAATTTTACGCCTCGATTGCCGCCGCCCCGTCGCGCTGGCAGAAACTGGCCCTCAAGCGCTTTACCAACGGACGGTTTTGGGCCAAAACAAGAATGCCGAGTAGTCGGGATCGGGTCTTGCTGCGCGCCGTCGGCACCGGCGCGGGTGTCGACCATGACGTCGTCTTGTACCGGGTCGAGGTGTTCAAAGACGCCTCTTTGACCAAAGAGCCTGAGCCGACACCCCCGATCGATGTCCCTCGCGGTCCGTTGGACCCCCAGGCCCCGGCGCCGGCGATGTCCTCGCGCCAAGACTGGAACGCCGCGCCGCCCAAAGAGCCTTACACCCCCGATCTCCTTCCATGGCGGATCACCCTTCACCACAGCGCCGGCCGCGTGACGTCGAGCCTTCCCGAAACCTTGGCCGAGGTTCGCTTTATCCAGGACTTGCATCAAAATGGGCGCGGCTGGAACGATATCGGCTACCACTACGTCGTTGATCCCATGGGGAACATCCTTGAAGGACGCCCGTTGGGGTCGCTGGGCGCGCACACATTCTCCAACAATTCGGGGAACGTGGGCATCGTGATGCTGGGAGATTATCAGGGGGTCCGCAACGACTTCCCGACTCAGGCGCAGATTGAATCCTTGACCAAGGTCGGTCGGTTTTTAATAGCCCGGTTTGGAATCTCTCCCGCCCTTCTGAGAGGCCATCGAGACTATCGAACGACTCAATGCCCGGGAGATCGCCTCTACGTCGCGCTGGATTTTCTTCGCGCGGCTTGCGCGCCGGCCCCGATTGCCCTGGACGAAACCGACGGCCGGAACGCTCAGCGGCTTCCGTTCGATCGGCGGATCAATCCGAGGTCATGGCGAGTGCCGTGATCCTGAGATCCGACCCATTGGCGCGGAGCGGCCCCGACTTTCATAAGCAATTCCCGTTGTTTCAGATCGGCCGATCGTAAGCCGCCCGTCGCGTCCAAATCATCTACGTATTTCGATGAGTAGTCATCATGCTCGAGACGAAGCGTGTAGCCCCCGGAAGCGATCGCGGGCAATGACACCCGGAAGCCTCCCTGATCGTCGGTCTCGATCCGAGCTTTATTATTTCCCAGATCGTCGATGAACATGAGCTTGACGCCATAGACGCCCTTTGTCGTCAAGAGGTCGTAAGCCGTGCCTTCAAAAATCCACGGCCGTTCGCGGGTTGCGGGAGGCGTCGTTATCTTGAGAGGCGGCTCGACGCTCGTCGGCGCGGGGGCTTCGGCTAGAACCGGCGGCGCGACGTCCTTGAGCTCGTTGGAGGCCGGCTCAGAAGACGCAGGGCTCTCGGCGCGCTGTGTGAGGGGAGGCGAATCGGGGGCGATTGCGGTCGCCTGGGTCTCAGTCGAATCGACAGGCTCGGGTTCGCGCACCATGAGAAGATTGGCGGTCAGCACGGCTAGAAAGACCCCTATGGCTACGACGACCATGAGGCGAATGATCTGTTGACGCTCGGGATGGGCCGGCACGAACGCCGCCTCATCGATCTCGGCTATGGGCGCGGGAAGCGGGGGCGGGTTTGGGTTGAAATCCGGGGGAGGGAGAGATTGGGAGACGGTCTTCTGCCCTGGGGAGAACTCCGGATCAATAGGGGCAAACGTCTCCTCAGGGGCAACCGTCTCCTCGGGAAAAGACATCGAGGAGAAATCCGGAGGCAGGGCGTGTTTTTTTGCGATAAAATCCCACGCACACATCAAGCATTGCTTAATGTTGTCCGGAACTTCCGCTTCGCAACTAGGACAACGTGCAGTCATTATGTGCCGTAGTCTAGAGCCTTAGCCCCCATACGATCCGTCGCGTCGCCGTCGAGTGAGGCCGATGAGATACGGAAGATCGGAATGGTAGGCCAAGAATGAGATCGAAAGGGCCGCCGCGGCGCGAAGGGACAACCCCATCCAGTACTGCCAACTTTTGTTCTCACCTGGGTTATCCGTGGGAAGTTCGTAGCGGTGCCGGGCGGGAGGCATGTAGGTGTAATTGAAGTCCTCCTCCTCTTCGTTGGAAGGCGCAGGCGCGGCGTTCGAGGGAGCCGTCGCCGGCGCCGCCGCGGCGCGCGCGTCGTGCAGGTTTTGCGCCTCCGCACCGGGCGGAGGAGTCAAAGAGGAATTGCGCGCGCCAAATGATGGCAAAGGAGGCGAATCTCCGGCGCCGACTCCTTTCATGGGCGTGGGCGTCCAGGAAGCCGACTGCGGACCCATAGACGGCGAACCGCGGCGGGAGAAGGAAGGAAACGGATCATGCCCTCCGGTGAATGGAGAGTCGCCTTCCTGGGGAAATCGCCGGTTGAACGACGGGAACGTGAAGTTCGGGCGCAGGCCTGGAGGAGGGGTGGGCGTTACTCTCGCGGGCGAGGCCGCAGCCGGAGCTGACTGTGCAAAATCCGGGGCTCCGCCGGGTCGGGGGGTGGGGGCTCCGTCAAAATTCGGAGCGCCTCCACCTCCACCTGCGCCCCCTCCACCTCCCCCACCACCGCCACCGCCTCCCCCGCCTCCACCCGCGCCGCCATCGAAATTGGGAGCTTTAGGGGCTTTGGGACCCTGCCCCGCGCCGCCGCCACCTTCGCCACCGCCGCCACCACCACCACCACCACCGCCACCGCCCCAGCCACCACAATAGCCGTCTTTTTTTCCGCCCTGAAGTTCGGGTGAGCCGCCTCCCTGGATCATTTCATCCCCGGACTCACTGTTCTTCTTTTTCTGACCAGCATCGGACGGCGCCGATGGTGTCGAGGGCGTCCCGTCGTTTGCCGGCAGTCCCAGGTCAGAACCGCCGGACTCGACGCTCTCGTCTTTTGGAAGGCCCAAACCGCCTGTGCGCGCGTCTTGAGGTGGGGGGATGTTGCGCATCATTCCCGGCGTCACGGGAATCGGCATGCCCTTTGCGATTTGCATCGCGGGGCGCTCGTCTATCCAGCGCGATCCTTTTTTTGCCTTTGAGTCGAACGTCCGCAGCTTCTCGCTCAACCAGCTTCTACCCCTGGCCAGGGGGCCTGATTTTTGCGGCGGCGCTTCCGTGGGCGTAACGATGCGTTTCTCCGTGACTGTAGAGCGCAGCTTCTCACCAGGAGGAACCTTCCCTTTGCCCTTCGCATTGCCCTTCGCGAACTCAACGGGATTGGATTGAGCCTTTGTCGCCTTCTCTTCGAGGAGCGCGGCGCGGTAGGCTTTTTTATTTCTCATCGGCTTGCCGTCAGGAGTCATGGGGTCGCGCAAATCGCTTAACGCCCTGGCCGTCTTATTTTCCGCCTCCTTGGCCTTGAGATCCGCCAGCCTCTTGTTGAGGACGTCGAGCAGTTTCCCAGCCTCCGCCTTTCTAAGGCCCTCGGCGTTGGGGTTCACAGCGGCTCGTTTGGTCCCCGGTTTGGACGAAGCGGCGGATGCCGTCACTCCCTGAGAGGGAGCTCCGCTTGGCGCGGACACGCCCCTCGAGTTTGGTGGGCCCTCCAGAAGCAAGGGGGTCCCCGTCTTGGCGGTAGCGTTAGAAGTGCGTTCGAAGAGGTTTTTTCTGAGAAGTTCGACGATGCTGTTCATGCGCGCGTTGGACCGATAACGCTGCGCGAGAGACGGTTGGTCGATCACGGCCGGCACCGAGGCCGGGGAATTGCCCGGCGCGGATGCCGTCACGCCCCCGGAGGGGGCTTGGCTTTGCACGGGCACGCGCAACGATTTTGGGCCCTCCAGAAGCAAGGGGTTTGCCTTCGGGACAGGAGCGCTGTGAGGGCTTCCGAAGTAGCTCTCATTGAGCCTGGCCACGATGCGATCCGTGCTTGGATTGGCATTAGATGGGGAAAAACGGGGTTTCTCGATTACGGCCGGCACGGAGGCCGTCCCGGTTTGCCCGGTGTTCGCGGGCGAAGCCTGGGCCACGTTGGTTGGGGGGGGCCTGTTGGCCGATTTGAGTTCGCTAAGACGCTGTTTGGCCCGCTGCGAGGCAAAGCCTCGTATCATCATGCCGCCGAAAGCGACATCGGCCAGCGTCTCGCCGGCCTTGGCGAAGGCGAGATTCGTTCCCCAGTAGTCCGAGATTTTTCCGGCGTTATCGAGGGCGGACAACCCCAACGCCCCGGGAATGGAGGTGACGACCAGGTATTGAGAGCCGCGCAATCCAAATTCCACAGCTCGAGACGCCGCGGCCAAAGCGGGACTGGCCGTTTTGGCCGCGAGGGCGCCGGCTTTGCCGGCCACATACCCCGCGCTTCCCACGATATGCGGTATGGGATACAACATCCCCTTGCTCACGGCCTCGCCTCCGGTGCACAGCATCCCCATCCAAGGGTGGCCGGCGTCGATCAGTTGGGTTCCGCACGTTCCCTCGCCGTGGCCGCTCAAGGCTTCGAAGGCTTCCTCGTCGCCGACCGCGGCCTTCATCGCCTCGGAGAAAGCGAGGGGCTCCAAACGCTCGGTCTTTCCCGAGGCCAGGAGGAACTTGCGGCGGCGCTCCAGGGCTTCGGCGCGCAGGAGCTCGAGGTTCTCCGGGCTGAGTTCCGCGAGGATCGCGGCGGTCAACTTCGCATTCCACTTGTCCCAAGCCGCGCGGTCTTGGCTGCGGTCGGGTTCGGCTCCGGCGACCGTCCAGCGATAGACGGGATTGCGAGATCGGCTGCCGGCCGCTTCAAGAAGATACCAGGAATCTCCCGTCATGGCGTGAAGACCTCTAGAGCCAAGAGACATTACGCTGGTCATCCCCGTGGCGGCGACGACCTCCGAGGCGCCGAGAACTTGCTTGACCAGGGGAAACTGCGAAACCGAGCTCGACAGCCAGCTCAACATCGAGCTCCCCTCGACTTCCCGCGTGTGGGCGTCTTTCTTGGAGGTCCAGACCTCCCCATCGTCGTTCCACTGGGCGCGTGTCGGATCCGGAGGGACATCCCGGCGCACCTGGTAGGTCGTGTTTTCCACCTCGTTGGACCAGGGTTTCTCCCAGACGCCCAATATGCCGAGGCTGAGCTTCGGCTTGGATTTGATCGTCACCGAGGGAAGCCAAACCAGTCGAGAGCCGTCGTTGAGATATTCAGCCTCGACCTTGGGGTTGTTTTGCGTCGGGAATCCTTTGGCGTCGAACTCGGTCGCGCCGAAAACGGCGAAAGAATAGCCCCTGTCTTTGTCGCCGAACTCGGTGGCGGTTTTGAACGTGCCGCTGAGTTCGCGCTTTGTGCCGTTGTCGCGCTCGAAAATGAGTATGTAGCTGCGCTCGCCATCGACGATAAATCGAATCGGGTGGGCGGAGGCGAGGTCCTTGCTCGACTGAACCTCGGCGGCCAGGAAGCTCCCCAAGGAGGCGCTCAGACGGGCGTTATCGTCGTTTTGTCCCATCGCCTCGACCAACTCATGGGCCAAGCGGCGCGCCAGGCGCAATTTTTTTTCGGGGTCTTGAGATTCGGCCAAGGGCGCGACGGCGAGTTCGAAACCCAGGTTCGCCGAGTCCTTGTCGAAAAACTGCATGACATGCTGGGAGCGGCGCAAACCGCGCGCGCCCTCGCTGGGAAGCTTGCCGGGAGCGCGTTTGACGGGGGCGGCATGATTGTCCAGCTTTTCAAAACCCGTCTTCTTGTCTTGGGTGTAGGTACGCAGGGCTTTCCCGTCTTTGGGGGAATATTCGACGACCACGATCTTATTGTCGGCGGTGTTATTGGACTGCCGGCTCAGCAGACGGGCGCCGTCGAAGAGTTCGACGATTTCGGAGGCTTTTTGTCCCGCCGCATCGAACACGCTGAGGGCGACGATGCGTTTATTGGCAGTTTCTTGGGTGACGATCAAAGTCGATTTCCCGTCGCGGCTCAGGCCTTGAAAGCGGGTGGACCCGTCGAGATTCTCGTAGCGCAGGCCCGTGAATATCGCCCCTTCCCGCTCGAAGGCGACCAATTGCGCTCCGGTCGAACCCACGCCGTTGGGTTCGGTCTCCCATGGGGAAAAACGCGTGTCGACCGGGACAAATCCTCTCGCGACATTCTCGCGCAGAAAGCCCCGGTACTCCCACACAGTGGCCATGAACGCGCCCAACTCCAGGTTGGCCTGCTTGATCTTCTCCACGCGGGCGGGAACCTCATCGAATGTCTCAAGCGTGTCCTTGAGCCCGAGGCTGCGGGCGAGGCCTCGCTCCATTTCGAGGAGGTAGGCGATGATCTCATCGCGGTTTTTGAAAGCGGCGGGGTTTCCTCCCGTCTGCGCCACCGCGCTCTGCGCGGCGTTCGCTAATTCCGCGAGTTTGGCCTCGCGAGCGGAGACAAAACCCTTCTCGGCGCCGTCGGGAAGGACGGCCCCCAAGGCCTGGGCGGCGCGCTCGGCCGAAAGCAGCACCGTCTGCGCAAAGCCGGCCGCCGGCTTTGGCGCGGTCGCCTTAGAGCGAGTTTTCTGGAGCGGAGGCGCCGTGAGTTGAACGTCCTTTTTTTTGCCCGCGAGGGTGCCCGGGGATCCTGGGGCAGTAAAAGAGATCTCTTCACGTTGGCCGAATTGCTTTCGAATCTCCGCCAGGTTCGCGACCACATCCTTGGCGTTCTCTTTGCCCGCGTAGCGCTGGAGAAGATTGTCAAAAATCTTGTCGGCCTCGGCCGGACGAGAGTTGGCTTTTTCCAGCTGAGCGAGAAAAGCGTCCACCTCGAAGAGGGGGTCCTTGTCGGAGCGAGAGAGCGAGAGTGCTGCGGCGCTCGTCACGCCTTGTACAAGCGGCTTCGCAAGCCGGACGCCGTCTTTGGACATGGCGCCGCCGCTCTTGACGATGCGCAAAAGTCTTGTCAGGCGAGCTTCGAGCGGCGCGCGCTCGGGGGAGGAAAGAGAAGACCGTGCGATGCGGCCCTGGATGAATCCGGCGCGAGCTTCGAGATCGATGAACGTGGACAGGGCCTTGCCTTTGAGATGCTCGAGGACATCCGTCTCCAGACGAGCGATGTCGTTGGAAAATCGCACCGCCTCGGCGGTCTCGGCTTTGGCGCTCGGGCGGGGGGTAGTGGCCGCGACGGGCTGCCCTGCCCCGGCGATGACCCAAAACGCCAGGACGAACGCGCAATCTGCGCGGGTTCGGCGCCCTCTTATCCTCATAAGCTTGAGCATAATCTGTTTCAGGCCCGCTCTTTCAGGGCCCATAGACCTATTTGAATATGGGTCTAAAGTCCCAAAAAATGGCGAAGCGCCGATAGTATAGCCGCCAGCTTCTGGCCGTCAAGGCCCTGCGCTTCTAAATTACGTCGGTTTAAGCGTGGCAAGACGCTCTTCCAATCGGACTTGAGCCTTGGAGAAGGGCCCTTCGTCCTTAAGGAGGTTGTACTTGCTGGCCTTTTGAGCGAGGATGACCAGAAACTTCGCCGGGACGCCCGCGCGACGGTAGGCGGCGACCTTATGATGGCCGTCCAACAGAAACCCGGCCATGAAAGAGTGCAGATTCTTGATCGATCCCTTCTTGACGGCCTCGGGGATCGCACGCTGATACATGCCCAACATCAAGACGCGGGGGCGATCGCCGTTCTGAATCATCTGTTGGTAGATTTTGATGTACTCTTCCTTGAGCGACGCGCGGGGAACCAGCGGGATAATGAAATCGAACTGCTTCTCCATGATGTTGCTCTCGGGATGCCGGAAGACCCGAGGCCGCTGACCCTCATAATGCTCCCAGCCCGAGAGCAACCCCTCTTCCTTTGGATCCTCGATATCCCAGAGCTCCATGAATTCGTCCTGAAAAAAGTAGGAGGCCTCATCGTCTGAATCATAGGGACCGGTAAGGTTGACGGAGGTTTCGAAAACAAGGTACTCGCCCTTTTCCATCAACTCCAACAGCGGAGCCAGCTCCTGAACCAAGGACTCGTCGACCGGCCTAGGCAGCTGAATGGTTTTGGGAAGATTCGCTATTTTCTTGTTGGTGGGCAGATGCGGAACCTGCAGCATTTTGAACCAGAAATGGCAGGTGTTGCAGTCATTGCCGACCTCGAATTTTCGCGCGCCGTTGACTTCGAGGAAGAGCGAGTTCGATTCGCCGTGGCGTTTTTCCACGGCGATCTTAAAGAAGCCTTTCCCTTGGGGAACCTTGACTTTGACCAGGCCGTCGGCGATAATCGCGACTTCCATTTTCTGCGGCTCAGATTTGGTGGTCACCGTTCCTCCATTTTCCTATTACGAGCTCTTTCCGTTATTGTAACCCATTCCATGGACTTCGTCCAGGGGCCGTCGACAGGGAAACTCCGTCGAGCGCGTCGGCACCGGGACCGGCCGTCGCGCCCGATCCCGGCAATACGGCCGTAACACCCGTTCCCTATATTAGCGGGGTCATGGGCATGGAACAGTGGGACGAGCGCGCCCTGCGCGAGATAAACAGTTTGGACGCGGCCCGCCTGGCGATTCGGGGAGCGTTGGCGACAATCCGGGATTTGCAGGATCAAAACGGGCTGTTGAAGGGGCAGGTGCAGGACGAAAGCGGCAAGCGCAAGATGCTGGAGACGCGCTTAAGCGAGTTGGAAGCGCACCTGGCCCAATGGCAGGAGCAGGCTGCGGCCTGGGAAGCCGAGCGCCTCCAGCGCGAGCAGACGATGGAGCGTTGGAAAACAGAAGCCCGGCTCGAGGCGCGCGAAGAGGAGCGCGCGCGCGTCGAAGCAGACCGGCGCCAAACGGAAGAAACTCTCGCCCGCCTGCGCGCCGATCTCGTCTCCATGTCGAAAGGCCAGAAAGGCCGAGAGGACGCCTGGGCGCAGCTGCGCGATCAACTCGACGCGCGCGACGCCGATCTGGCCGCCCTGCGCCGGGAAAAACAGGACATTTTGGCGAAAGTGAAGCTCGACGCCGAAATGATGGAGCAGCTGCGCTCGGCCCGAGACCGGGAACTGGCTGAAACGGCGCGCGCGCGCGAAACCGAACTCCAGGACAAGAATCGCGAAATCGCTTCACTCGATCGGGAGCTCGAGGAGAATAAGCGGGCCCTGGCCGCGATAGCGCACGAAGGAGAACTCAAGCTCAAGACGCGCGAGGAAGCGTTGGTCAAGTCCTTCCAACAAAAAGAACAGGATCTCGTGCAGAGGTATCAACAACGCGAGGCAGAGCTCCAAGCCCGCTGGTCGGAGTTGGAAACGGGTCTTTGGCACAAAACCAAAGAGTCCCGCGCCAAGCTCGATGAGGCCGTGCAGAAGCAGTTCGAGGAACGCGCTCGACAGATCGCGGACCGCGCTCAGGAAGTCGAGGCCCTCTTGGCCCGGCGCAAGGTAGAGCTCGACGAAGCGCACACGAAGCGCTGCGCGGAGGCCGAAGCTCATTACGCGGCCGACGAGCGCCGGCTGCTCGACGCCTGGTCGGAGAGGGAAAAACGTCTGTTGGCCAAAGCCGACATGGAGCTGAACCAGCAACGGGGGGTCCTGCAGGCGACGTGGGCCGAACGGGGCAAGCAGCACGAAGCCGAACACGCCGAGCGTCTGCGGCTGGTGCAGGTCTCCATCGAAGAGGTCGAGGCTGAAGGCAGACGAACGAAAACGCGCCTTCTAGAAGAGGCGGCGCGCAAGGACGCCGAGCGCGTGCGCGCCCAGGATGATTTCGTGGCGCAGAAAAGCGCGGAGCTCGAGAAAAAGATCCAAGAGCGCCTCTGCGAACTTGCCGAGCGCTCCCGGGAGCTCGAAGACGAGGCCCGCAGGCGGGAGGAGGCGCGGCAGAATGATTTTCAATCCCGCATCACGGCCCTGGAAACCGAGCACGAGCTTCGCCGAGCCGAACTGTTGGAGGAGCATCGCTCCGTCATCGAGGCCGAAAAACTGGCCTTGAGCGCCCAATTCGAGCAGCGGCGTCACACGTTGGAAGAGGAATTCCACCTCAAGGTCGCCGAACAAGAAAACGCCACCCGCTCGATGGCGCTTCAGCATCAATCCTTCAGGGAGACATTGCGCGAGGAATATCTGCGCAAGGAAAAAGATATGGATTTGCGTTGGGCCGCTCGGGAAGCCGAATTCACCCAACGCTACGAGGCGGCCCGTGAAGATCAGAGGCGTGCCTTCGCCGCCGAAGCCGCCCAAACCAGGGGCATGCTCGAGGAGGCGGCGCTCGGTCGGGAGAAAAACCTGCGCGGCGAACATGAGCGCCGCGAGGTCGCGCTGCTCGCCCGTCACGCCCGCGAGCTCAGCGAGCTCCAGTCGGCCCATGAGACAAGCTTGTCCAATTTGCGTTGCGCTCATGATGAAGCGGTGCGCCTGGCCCGGGAAAAGGCTTTCGAGGATCTCGCTGAGGAGCGCGCGGCGCTGCAAAGGGACTTGCTTGAACTGCAGGAACGCGTGGCGCGCACTCAGGCCGAGAGCGACCGGGCCCGCATCACCGATGCCGCGCGGGTCAAGGACCTACAGTCGCGCCTGTCCGCCCTCGAATCCGACAGGAGAGAGCTGTCGCAATCGCTGGCGGCCATGGATAAAGAAGTGATGACGCTGCGCTCGGCTCTGGCCGAACGCGACCGTATGCGCGAAGTCGAACGCGCACGTTGCGGCGAGGAAGCGCGCCTGGCCGCGACAGCCGAGCTCGCTCGCAACTTGGAAGAAGCGGAATTGGACCGGACCAGAGCCCTCGATGAGCGCCGCCACGAGCTGGAAAAGGCTCATGCCTCGCGCCGGCGGTCCCTGGAAGAAGCCTTGGCCGAACGCGCGCGCGCCCTTGACGTCAAGGAACAACGTCTTGAGGAAGAATTAACCCTTCGCATCGAAGAATACAAGGCTGCCGCCGCCAAACGAGACTTGACGTAATCGGGAGAGCCTGTGTATACTGCGCCAATCGGCACTCGAGGCCGGACGGGGGGGGTTCCATTGTTACGGAGGTCAATTATGACGAATGAAAATCGTGGGTACACGGGGATTTTGTGGTTCGTGTCGGGAGCGATCGCGGGAGCGGCCTTGGGCGTGCTGTTCGCGCCTCGCGCCGGCCGCCAGACCCGGGAGGAGCTCGCCAACTGGCTCAAGGATCGACGGACTCGGGGCGAGGAATTGATGCACAAGGTTAAAGACGGATCCTTAATCAAGAAGGACGCGCTGGTGGCGGCCGCTAAAGCCGCCAAACAGGCTTACACGGAGGCCAACGCCAAGCATTCCGAGGCCATCCACTCATAAATTCCAAGCCGTCGCCGACACCGAGGGCTCCGCGAAAGCGGGGCCCTCGCTATTTCCCGGCGCGGGCTTTGCGAACCGCGCCTGCCTTTTCCACGTATCGAAGATACGTCGTGGCTCCGAGCGACGCCCCTGCGTCTACGACGAGGGTCTCACCGGCGATGAACTTCGTTTCGGGAGCGCAGAGAAAGAGCACCGCGTTCGAGACGTCGGCCTCGCTGCCGAAGCGGCGAGTGGGAGACGCCTCCAAAAGCAGCTCGCGCATCCATTCCTGAGGCCATAAGCGTTCGCGCGACTGCGGGGTATCGATGACGCCCGGACACACCGCGTTGACATGGACTCCCCGGCTGGCCCACTCCACGCCGAGCGTGCGGGTCAGGGCCTGGACGCCGGCCTTCGCCGCGGCGGAGGGTAAAAATCCGGGGCCCCCGGTCCAGGCGTACGACGCCAACAGATTGACGATCACGCCCTCACCTCGGGCGAGCATCCTGCGTCCCGCTTCGATGGAGCAATTGAAAGTTCCTTGCAAGACGATATCGATGATCTTGCGAAAACGAACGGCGCTCAACATCTCGCTTGGACGCACGAAGTTGGCGGCCGCGGAATTGATCAAAATCGACACCGGCCCCAGCTCGTCTTCCACGCGTTTAAAAAGCGCGGCCACGGCCCGAGAGTCGGCGACATCGGTGCCCAAGGCCAACGCTCGGACTCCCGTCGTCTGGGCGATGGCGGCGGCGGCCGCGCAAAGCCTGCCTTCGTCCCTCGCGGCCAGGGCCACGTCGGCGCCGTGCCGGGCCAGGGCCTCGGCCACCGCCCTGCCCAGCCCGCTGCCGCCTCCGGTGACGACGGCGACCTTGCCGCGCAGCATCGAGGGGGTAAACGTCACGGGCCCTCCCAACGTGGCCGCCGCTTGCTTTCGAGCGCCGCCAAGCCCTCCCCGGCCTCCGTGCCGACGACCAGCGCGCGAAATTCCTCGAGCGAATCCCGCCAAAGAGCCTCATCAAGATGCGCCGCGTTGAGGCTGCGTTTGACCGCGGCGAAGGCGCGCGGCGCGGAGAGGCTCAATCGTTTAGCCAAGGTCACGGCTCGCGCCGGGACCTCCGCCTCGGCCTGAACCTCATCGACCAAGCCCGCCATCAGCGCGTGTTCGGCCCGCACGCTGGCGCCGCGCAGCACCATCTCCTTGACCAGGCGTCGATCGTTCGAGAGTCCCGATAGCCGAGCGACCAGAGCGGGGGTGGGCGTGAGTCCCAGGCGGATTTCCGACAGGGAGATTTTTCCCGACTCTTTCGCTAAAATTCTCCAGTCGCACGCCATGGCGAGGACCCAGCCCCCAAGAACCGCCGCGCCGTTCAACCCGCCGACGACGGGTTTGGGAAACTCGAGCAGGGACCGGTAGACGCCAAGCAAGCTCTCGAACAATGTCCCGCGATCCTCCACGGGGACGGACATGATTTCCTGAACGTCGAGGCCGCTTGAAAAGTAGCGGGGAAGCCCCGACGTCAGCACCAGCGCCCGGACGCCGCCAGCGCCCGCGGCCGCGGCGATTTCCGCGCTCAAGGCGGCCAGCGTCGCGGCGCCAAGCACGTTTCCAGGGGGGCGTTTGAGGGTCACAACGCGAACGAAGCCCTCGTCGCGCGCGCAAACGTCCTGGGTCAATGCCCTCTCCTGGAGAGCCGAAAGGTCTTAAGAAGGCGTCGAAAATCGCCGAGATGGAGATTGTACTTTTCCATAGGAGCGCTGTAGACGATAACATAGTAGGCGTCTTTAACGCGCGGGACATACACGATCATGGATTCTCCCGCCACCTCCGTCACCCGCGCCTTGATTCCGGCCACCCTGATCGAGGAAATTTCCTTGGCGTTGCGCCACTGTTTGTCCTTGGCCACGGACTCTTCCACGGTCATGTAGCCCGCCTGGGAGCGGGCCATCAGCGACAGCGTGAAGTTGACCGGTTTGCCGGGAGTCGGATCGTCAAGAGAAAATAAGAGGGTGGGGACATCTTCATTCCAGGAATCGCGGGACTGGAAGCGTGCCGGGTACTCGAAATTCATTTCTCCCGCGATCTCGAAGCGTCGAGTCGAAGCGACCAAGCCCTCTGTCGGGATTTGCGGGGGCGGGACCGGCTCTGGCTTTAAAGCCGCCGCCTCCGCCTCGCTGAGAATGCCGTTGACGCGCATGCATCGATAGGGCTGCAGCCCCTTTGACGCGACCGGCTCGGTTCCCCGAGGACATCGCGGCGGGGTTTTAAATCCGCTGAGCCCGACCGTGGACCCGAAAACGTCGTAAGCAAGGCCTGAAGCCGCGAACGCCTGGGCAAGAAAGACGAGCACCAGCATCAGCGAAGCATGTCGGGGTTTCGAACCGCCCCCAAGGCCACTTCCTTGGTGATCACGTTCTTCTGGAGGAGATTCCTCACGAAAGAATCTTTCGATATCATGCCGACGTTGGTCCCAGATTGAATCGCGTCATTGATGGACTCAAGCTTGTTTTCCTTTATCATCTGCCTCACGGCCGGGGTCACGATCATAATTTCACAGGCCAAAACCAAGCCTCGTCCATCGGCCCGCGGCAGCAACTCCTGGCAAATGACGGCTTCCAGGGTCATGGATAATTGCTCGCGCAGGCTGTCTTGGTCGCTGCTGGGAACTGCGGTCAACACGCGCTGGGTCGTCTTGGAGGCGTCGCGCGTGTGCAGAGTGGTGAGCACCAAGTGCCCCGTTTCAGCGGCTAATAACGCGGCGCGGATGGAGGCGGCGTCGCGCATTTCCCCTATGCAGAGAATGTCGGGGTCTTGGCGCAGCGCGTCGAGGATGCCCATGTCGAATGTCGGCGTGTCGACGCCGACTTCGCGCTGCACGAAGATCGAGCGGCTGGGCTTGAACACCGTCTCGATGGGATCTTCGATGGTGATTATCTTACCCGGACGCCCGGTTTGGTTGACCCACTCCAACATCGAGGCCATGGTCGTGCTTTTTCCTGAGCCGGTGTAGCCGGTCACGAAAATAATCCCGGACTTTTTATGCGCGAGACTCCCGACGATGGGCGGCAGGCCGAGCGCGACGAGCGACTCGATTTTGTTGGGAATGACGCGGATCGTGGCCCCCACCGTGCTCATCGCGAGATAGACGTTGAATCGGAAGCGGCCCACGCTTTCCAGGGAAACGCTGAAGTTCATCCGCATATCCTGTTTGAACATCTCGTGGTGATGCTCTTCCAGGTAAGGTTCCAGCAAATGCGAAATCGATTCCGAAGTCAGCGGGGCGTAAGGGAGCGATCTGATTTCTCCCGTGACGCGCAGAATCGGCGGGAGGTTGGCTATCAAGTGCAGATCGGAAGCGCCGTGGGATACAGCCTCTTTCAGCAATAACTCAAGCTCTGTAATTTCATCGGCCATATGCGTTGAGGATAAAGGGATTAGACGGAAAAATCAAGCCCAAAACCATTAAACAGTCTCCAGGGATCAAAGCCGCTTTGACCGGCGACTCGCCGCCTTGCTATACTCTCGACGATCCGGGCTAGCTCAATGGTGGAGCAGGCCGCTGTTAACGGCAAGGTTCTAGGTTCGAGTCCTAGGCCCGGAGCCAATTTGGACAAGAAGCCATTTGGGCCACAAGCTCGAATGGCTTTTTGTATGTACCAGTGAGCTTTTTCGCATTCAATGAAAAGTTCGAGTACACCGAATCCAGTAATCGACGCTTTTTCTCAGCGTCCATGAATTTGAATAAGAAAACATGGACATTCGAGAGTTCGAGTATTGCTCGGGCTTTGGGCATGTAATCGGCGGGAGATGCTTTCTCAAGCGTTTGAATCTGCTCTTGTAGGGTCATTAGGCGGTCGTGCCATTCGCGGTTCTTCTGTTGCCAAAGGTTCTCGGGAATCTTCCCGTCGAGCTTATCGTCATAGGCTTTGTCCATTCTGTTTTTGGTGCGCCCAAGCTCTTGTTTGAGCGCGCTGATTTTGAGCACCTGTGCGGCGGCGACATTCGCTGAACTTGCTTCCAGGTATTTCAAGGCCCGCGCAGTTTTCTCTTTGTCCAGGTGGATACTTGTCAGGTTGCGCTCGAACTCGATCTCCAAGTCCTCCTGGCGGATATAGTCGCGGTTGGTGCAGGGACGCATCCAACTGCAATGCCAGTAGATGTATTTCTGTTTCTTGATTTCGGCAATCACCAGGCACCCGCACCCACCGCATTGGATCATGCCCCGATAGGTGAAGCCATGGCGTCCGTACTTAGGCTTATTCAATCGCTCAAGCCCTTTGATGGCGGCGACCTTTAACGCGTGGCTCACTATCGGCTCGTGAACATATGGCCGCCATTTGCCGCTTCCACGCGGCCATTCAAAAGGGCCAGCATAAAATGGATTCCGAATGATGTAAGCAACTCCGCTTCTATGGAGCTTCATGGGACAGCCGGCATCTCTCAGCTTCTTGAGAATGGAATCTATGGATTCGTTCCGCGCGGCCAATTCGTGCATTTCGACTATCCATTTTCTCAGCAAAGGGTCCGGCACTTTCTGTTTGGTCAGCTTATCGCACAGGTAGCCCTTCGGTGCGGGGCCAGGCAGTTCGCCCCTTGCGGCTTTCTCTTCCATCCCGCGTTTTGTCTTTTCGCTAAGGTCGCGGACAAACAGCCGCCCTATCATGCCGCTCGCATCCAGGCGTATCGAATCCGATAGGCTTGAGTTTTTGTGATAGACGAAACCCTCGTGAAAGAATATGAACACCTTGCCGTGGTGCTTCACCAATTCTTCGACGAGGCCCATGTCGGTGTAGTTGCGTGTCATCCGGTCCACCTTGGCGATGAAGGCGTATTTCACGCGCGGATGGTCTCTGAGGTATTTGAGGAATTCGTTAAACTTCTCGCGGCCCTCTTCTGTGGCGGATTCTCTGACCTTCCATTCGCGCGCGATTGGAACGCCATGCTTTTGGGCTGACTCTCGACCTCCCTTCAATTGGAAATCAAGGGAGTAGCCCTTCTCTTGTTCCTTGGAACTCACGCGACCATAGATGGCACCATCGAAGCCGGGCTCTATTTGAAATCCGAGGTCCATGGCTATATCCCTCCCGCGCGCGCTATGAAATCATGGAGGAGCGGCTTTAATTCGGGATCGCTCTCCATCACCGCCACCTGTTCAATCAATACTTTGACGAATTGAGCCAGGCTGGCGTGAATTTCGAGATGCTCGGCCTCGGTCAGGTCTCGTCTGTATTGCGCGCCCCAATTGGCGAGGTCCTCGGTGGCGTCATAAACAAACGGCTTCTCGATGCGCGGGGGGACAACCGCTGGCGCGCTAGGTGGACCATGCCGCGTGACAATAACGTCGCTCATCGAGAGCCCGGTTAGCCCTGCAAAGGCGCTAGCTTTGACCCATGGACCAGCGAAGTTGAAGGGAATCATTTAGGGGCTTTCCGTGTGAGCCTTCGTCTGGCGCCTACCTCTGTGCACAAGCGCATCATCCAGAGCGGGCGTTGCGGTTCGAGCACATCTG
>JBBTHA010000005.1:0-37699 GCA_038060535.1 Elusimicrobiota bacterium
CGTACCAGTCGGCCAACAGGCGGGTGGCGTGTGTGTTTTCCCGGCTGACCACGCGGGGGTCCTTACGCAAACGATCGCTGAGCTGAGCGGTTCCGACGTCGATGGCGTAGACCTTCGCCGCGCCGGCCTGGAGCAGGCAGTCGGTAAATCCCCCCGTCGAGGCGCCGACATCGAGGCAGATTCGGTTTTTAACAGAGATGGCGAATCCATCGAGCGCGGCGCGCAATTTGAGCCCTCCGCGCGAGACGTAGGGGCACGGGTCGGACTTCAGAGAGAGTTCACTGTCGGGGGCCACCGCATCGCCGGACTTGACGGCGGGGCGTCCGTCGACCAGGACCAATCCGGCCATGATCGCGGCCTGGGCCTTCGCGCGCGTTTCGAAGAGGCCTCGCTCGACGAGCATGATATCCAACCGCGATCGTTTGGCCATGGCTCCAGTCTATGATAGTATAGCGCCCTGATGACGCGCTTTCTCGATTGCCGGGGCACCGCCGCGCGGTATTTCGACTGGACGGCCCGGGAAATCTCCAAGATGCGCCGCAAGCCGCGCTTGTCGGCCGTGCTCTTTCGCCCGCGCCAGAACCCGGCGTCGTTGACGTATCGGGACCTGATTCTCAAGGACGCCGCGCGATTGGGGGTCGCGGTCGACTCCCATGAGGTCGACGACGAGGAGTCCCTTCTCGCTCTCGTACGCCGTCTCAACGGCGACAAGTCGACGACCGGGGTGATGCTGTTTTATCCCCTAAACTGCCGCCTCAAGGATGAGGACGTGATGGACCTGGTCTCGCCGCTCAAGGACGTCGAGGGCCTGCACTCGATGAATCTAGGCTACTTGATCAAGTACAAGCGCTTTCTCAACGAAAGCCGCGGCGTCAAATGCGTGGTTCCCGCCACCGCGAAGGCCGTCGTCAAGATGCTGCAGGCGTATCCCGACATCGCGATCGAGGGCGCCTTCGCGGTGCTGGTCAACAACTCGATGCGCGTGGGCAAGCCGTTGGGGTTGATGCTCGAAAATCTCGGCGCGACGGTGGTCAAGTGCTACGACAAGACGCCTCGTCCTCTGCTGGAAGCCATGGTTCGGCGCGCGGATGTGCTCGTGACGGCGGTCCCCGACCCGAAGTTCGCCCTTGACCCGTCCTGGGTTAAGGCGGGGGCGGCGGTCGTAGACGTTTCCTTCGCAGGCAACGTCGACGTCGCCGCGCTCAAGGGTCGGGCGGCCTTTACGACCGCGGCGGACAACCGCATCGGCGTCATGACCCGCTCCATGACGTTCGTCAATCTCGTCTACTGCGCGCAGAACGTTCCCCTGCGCGGGCTGCGTGTCCCCGTTCTGGGCTGACGCCGGTCTGGTCTATTGCGCCGTCGTCTGGGGCGCGACGTTCTACATGGTCAAGGACGCTTTGGCGGGCGTCGATCCCTTGGCGATGGTGTCGCACCGTTTTCTCCTGTCGGCTTTGATGATGGCGCCTTGGGTGGCGACCCGTCGCGGGCGGTTTCGTCATCTCAAAGAAAGCGCGATTCTCGCAACGATGCTGTTCCTCCTCTACGCGACTCAAACTGTAGGGCTTGGCTACACCAGCGCGTCGAACTCGGGGTTCATCACCGGTCTGTTCGTGATCTTCGTTCCGATTTTCATGCTGATTTTCTTCCGCCAACCGCCGACGCGCGTGCAGTGGGCCTCCTCGGCGCTGGCTATGGCCGGATTGTGGCTCCTGACCGGAGGGATTTCCTCGGTCAATTTCGGAGACGCGATCACGCTGGTGGCCGCAGCGACCTATGCGGGGCATCTCCTGGCCACGGACCGCTGCGTGCGCGCCGACGCCGACACCGTCGTCCTGGCCTTCCACCAATTCTGGATGACGGGCGCGATGGCGGCGGCCGCGACGGCCCTTTTAGGCCGCTCCTTTGCCGTGGGCTCGACGCGCTCGGCGGGCACTATCGCGTTTCTGGCCTTGGTTCCCACGCTGTCCGCTTTCTTCATCCAAATGTGGGCCCAAAAGTTCACGCAGCCCGTGAAGGTGAGCTTGATTTTCTCTCTGGAGCCCGTGTTCGCGGCTCTGTTCGCTTGGACGCTCGGGAGCGAGACGTTCGTTCCCGCGCGGGCCGCCGGGGGCGGACTGATCGTGGCGGCGATGATGGCCGGCGAGCTCTCCAAGCTCGATCTCTTGAGAGGGCGCAAGAAAGAGGTTCTGCCGACTTGACCCGGCGGCGCGCCCGGCCTTAGAGGCGAGTCAGGCCCAACTCGCCTAGGCGCTTCTTGAGATCGGCCGCGCCGCGATAGCGTATCGCGCGCAGGCCGACGCGCCGGGCTCCCGCGCAATTTTCCTCGAGGTCGTCTATGAAGATCGTCTCATGGGGTTTGGTTGCCGACATTTTGAGCGCGGCCTCGTAGATCTCGGGCTGGGGCTTGCGCAGCCCGAGCTCATGAGAGAGGATGGAGTTCCTGACGAGGCGCGGAAACGAGTACGTCTTGCGGATGTATTCGATATGCAGGGCGTTCGTGTTCGAGAGGAGGTACGTGGGCATCGTGGTCGAGAGGTTCTTGAGAATGGCGTAGGAGCCGCGGTCGAGGGTGAAGTGTTCGCACCACAGTTTTTTGAAGCGGGGATAGGAGCCCGAATAGCCCAGATCCTCGATGAATATCCGGTGCAGGTCCGTTCCGCTCATGAGGCCGCGCTCGACGCGGTCGATAATGTCTCCCTTCCAGATGTGGCGCGCGACCTTGATCGGGTGATGGCCGACGGCCCAGGCGAACTTGCGTAGGATGCGCCGCTGGGAGAAGCGCAGAAGCACGTTGCCGATGTCGAAGAAAACCGCCTTGATCTCCATCGGCCCGATTATAGCGCTTCGTGAATCCTCAAAGCCGGTCGACTTCCTCGTGGAACCCGGTACGTCCCGGACAAGGCGGACGTCACTGTCGAGGCTCCATGATCACCAGCTGCTCGATCGATTCAAGGATAATTTCCGGCTTATGAACCAAGTTGTGCCCGATCTGGCCCTTGTATTCCAAGACGATCCCCGTCACCTGAATGCGCTTGCCAAGAAGCGATTCGGTATCGGGGATTTGGGGGAGGAGGGACTGCGGGATGAGGACCGAGAGGTGGGACTGCCAGTCAGGATGGAAATCGATGATGACGGCGTCTTGGCTGCGCGGGGTTTTGACCTTGATCACGTTGCCGATCACGGTGACTTTCGTTCCCAAGACCGAAGACATGTTCGTCTGATCTAAGGAAGCCGCGTCGATGGGGCTTTCGTGTCCCTGCGAGGCGGCGCACAGGCAAGACGAAAGCAGAACGGCGCTCAGTATCCGGCACATCATGATGGCTCCTATTTGTTCGTTGAAGGCGGAGGGCTACGGGGGCAATTGTATCAAGCCATCTAAATTCCAGATAGAGGCATAGGGCCTAATGCGTTCCCAGGTCTATTGAGGAGACGACCCTAGTGACCCCTGATGTAGGGCACGATGATCTCGAAGGCGATCAAGAACACGACCAGCCATTCGATGAACTCCAGGCGGGCGGTCGACACGGAGTGCTCCATCTTGTCGTACATGCTTTCCAGGGTGCGCAATTTGCGCTGGATGCTCGAATCCCATGAGGCCAGGTGATGGCGCCGCGCGGTTTGTTGGTAGAGCCGGGCGAGGTATTGATCGCCCAGGAGCTTGATGGCGTTGTAGATCCCCTCGAATAGGACCGCGCTTTCGACTTGCAGCTCGCCCACTTCGCGCAAGTCGTCGCCGGCCTTGGAGAGCAGGCTTGCCCACCAGCCGCGTCGCTTCGAGAGGGACTGGTAATAGCGTTCCAGCGTGGCGTCGAGAAGCTGGTCGAGATGGCGCAGCTCCAGCAGCTGGACGGTGGCGAATTCAAGCACGGCGCGCGTGTCCTCGGCGCCTTTGTCGAGGACGATGGCCGAGACCCAGTCGACCAAGGTCAGGTCCTCGGAGCCGTAGGTGACCTGGCAGGACAGGGCGTCTTGGACCTCCTGCTCCGAGGAGAGGTCCACGTCGGCGCGCAGAATTTGGGCCAGCAAGGGGCTGCGTTCGGCCAGAAGGCGGGCGCGGGCGCCGTCTTCGGAGAATTCCCTGACCTGGAAGATGACGTAGTCCTCGTAAAAGGAGGAGATCTGGGGTTTGGAGACCGCGGGTGAAATCCCCTTGAGGAGCTCTTCGACGAGGCGCCGCGAGTCGGCGAGCAAAGTCTCGTTATCGTAGAGCAATTCCGAGAGTTTGCTCAGCGACGAGAAAGGGCCCGAGAGAGGAACCTGGTACGTCACGCAGACCGCGCCGAAATCATAGAGCACCGTTTCCACGTTGGGCAGGGTGCGCCAATCGCCGATGGGGTGGGGGGGCGCCGATTGGGTCACGCGCAAAGGGTACGGCTGGAATTCGAAATATTTCGGGGCCCGGCGCTGGTGCTTGATGGGGGCCCGTTCGGTCATGGCGGTGACGCTTTTTTCCGCCGCGTCGAGCCCGATGCCCAGTCCGACGTCGTAGGCGAAGAGCACGTAGGCGACGCCGTCCTTGACGCTGGGGTCGAAGGCCTTCATGAGTCCTCCGTCGGTCGCAGCAAAAAATCCGCGGGAACCGGCGCCGTGAAGTTCAAAACCCGGCCGTCGCCCGGGTGGTCGAAGGTCAGGCGCCAGGAGTGCAGGAGCTGCCGGGCGGCTCCAAGGGCCTCCAGATCCTCGCGGCGGACTTCCTTGCGCACGGCCTTCATGTACACTTCGCCCGCCCCGCAGTAGAGCTTGTCGCCGATGACGGGATGGCCGATGTGGGCGAGGTGCGCGCGGATCTGGTGCAGGCGCCCCGTGCGGGGAACGGCCGCGACGAGGCTCAAGCGCCCGTCGCCGGCCAACCGGCGCAGCTCGGTGACGGCGTTTTGGCCGTGAGCGCCTCCCACGGCGCGGCGCACGCGGATGGCCCCTCCGTGGTCTCCCAGAGGCGCGTCGACGACGGTGCGGCTCCAGGCGACGTCTCCGAAAACCACGGCGAGGTACTCCTTATGCACGCGTCGAGACGCGAATTGCTCGTAAAGCCCCCGCGCGGCGTCGGCGTCCAAGGCCAGAACCATGGCCCCGCTCGTTTCACGGTCGAGTCGATGGGCGAGGAAGACCTTTTTGCCGAGCTGGCGGCTCAGAAGATGGGTGACGGTGTTGTGCAGGACCTTGTCGGTGGGGTGACTCAACGTCCCCCCCGGTTTGGAAATGACGACGATGCGCTCGTCTTGAAACAGGATCGGCATGGTCTCATGAGGCACGGGAGGCTCGTCGACGCGAGGATAGCGGATCGTCACCGTCTCGCCCTGACTGACGCGCGAGGCGGGTTTGACCGGACGTCCCGAGCGGATGACGCGTCCGTCACCAATGAGTTTTTGAACCGTCGCGCGGGAATATTTCTTGCCCAGCCTCCCGGCTAAAAACTCGTCAAGACGCAGCCGCTCGTGTTCCTTGAGCGCGCGAAAAGGGACCTCAATCCACTCCTGCACTGTGTCGCTCATCGTCGTTTGACTTGGCGTAAGTATATCACCTGTTCCACCGGCTCACAAGGCACGGAAAGTCTATAGCGGGAAAAGACTTTTTGTATAATCGCCCCGATGAATTGCCCGCAATGCCGCTTCGAATCGCAGCCCGGAGCGCCGGAATGCCCGAAGTGCGGGTTGATTTTCGCGAAATTCCAGGCCCAGAAAGAAAGGGAGAAGCGGACGGCGGCGGAATTTATGGCGATGAGCCAGGCTCCCGCCGCAGCGACTCCTCCGTCTTGGGTCGGCCGCGCCGTCGCGGGCGGCTTTCTCTTCATCTGGATGGGGGGGCTGATCTGGTATTACGTCGAAACCCTCAACAGCCGGGAAGAACGCATCCAGTCTCAATTGCGCGAGCGTTCCCGCGCCGCCGCCGAGTCGCGCGCCCCGCGCTGACCCCTCTCTGCTATAATAGGCATCGCCCTCCGCCGTGCGCCCCCCTATGAAGACGAAGACGCTCAAGAAAAACAAGGTCCAGGTCGTCACGCTTGGCTGCTCGAAGAATCTGGTCGACTCCGAGACGCTGATGGGACAGCTGCGCGCCAATCGATTCGAAGTCGAGCATGAAACCGGCTGCGACGATGCGGCGATCGTCGTGATCAACACGTGCGGCTTTATCGACAACGCCAAGCGCGAGTCCATCGACACGATTCTTGAATTCGCGCGGGCCAAGAAGAAAGGGCGTCTCGACAAGCTCTACGTCACGGGCTGCTTGTCGGAGCGCTACAAGGAGGATTTGGAGCGCGACATCCCCGAGGTGGACGCCTACTTCGGCACTCGCGACCTGCCGAGGCTGATGAAGACGCTCAACGCCGACTACAAGCGGGAGCTCGTGGGCGAACGCATGATCACGACGCCGCGGCATTACGCCTACTTCAAGATTTCCGAAGGCTGCGACCGCCCTTGCTCGTTCTGCGCGATTCCGCTCATGCGCGGCCGTCACGTGTCCACGCCGATCGTGGACCTCGTCGCCGAGGCCCGACGCTTGGCCGGCGCGGGCACCCGCGAGCTGCTGCTCATCGCCCAGGACTCCACTTACTACGGTCTCGATATTTATGGAAAACGCCGCCTGGCCGACTTGCTCAAGGCCTTGTCGGATGTCGAGGGCATCCGTTGGATTCGACTGCACTACGCCTTCCCGACGGGCTTTCCTCTCGACGTGCTCGACGCGATGCGCGAGCGCGCCAATATCTGCAAGTACCTGGACATGCCGCTTCAGCATGTCAGCGACCGCATGCTGGCTTCGATGAGGCGCGGCACGACCAAGGCCAAGACCGAGGAGCTCGTTTCCTTGATCCGCGAGAAGGTTCCCGGAGTCGCCCTGCGCACGACCCTCATCGCGGGCTATCCCGGAGAAACGAAAAAAGATCACGAGCAGATGCTGTCCTGGGTCGCCAAGACCCGCTTCGACCGGCTCGGCGTTTTCCAGTACTCGCACGAGGAGAACACCCACGCCTTCACGCTCAAAGACGACGTCTGCGCCAAGGAAAAACGACGCCGCGCCGAGGCCGTGATGGGCGTTCAGCAGACGATTTCAAGGGAGATCAACGCGGCCAAGGTGGGGAGGGTTCTCACCGTGTTGGTCGACCGCAAGGAAGGCGGATTTTTCATCGCGCGCACCGAGGCCGACTCCCCAGAGGTGGATAATGAAGTCTTGATCGCCTCCGACAAGCGCGCCCTTCGCGTCGGGGACTTCGCCGACGTCAGGATCACCGGCGCCGAGGAATACGATCTGGTCGCGGAGCCGGTCTAGCTGGAATTTTCCAGCTCCGAACCTGCGGTGATGAGGTCATTCGAATCAACGGGCGGCTGAAAATGTCCCGACCATGGAAATAAGTGAACGCAAAGGCGCGAAGGAAAAATGCAAGCAGTCGCAGGCATCGCCTTCTTCATGCGATTCACAGGCCAGGTGTTGTTGACGACAGTTAGCCCGCGCCTTGTGGACAACGCGACTCTTGCGCGGTCGTCGAGGCAGCCGCGATTTCTTTAGGCCTAGAGCTCTCCGTATTTGCTGATTTCCAGGCAAATCCGGTCGCGATTGGGCGGCATGAAAATCGAGATCCGCCCGGCCGAGAACTCATCACAATCCTTTTGAGAAAATGCCCATTGCGACTCGACCGCGACCTGGAAACCCAGGAGATCGGGGTCGAGCATATCGGCGTGAATGGTGTGGCACTCCTGGGCGTCGGGAAGGGACTTCTCGACGAATCTTCGCCACTCGGGCGTGTCGGGATAAGTGCGCCGCTTGTACTTTTCCGCATTCTCCAGAGGTCGATTTGCGTCGAGCCACTGGATCCAATTGCGCGCCGAAGGATCGAATTGGAAGGATTTTCCATCGCACAGCCCCTTCTCTTGGGTATGCCACAGGACCGCGAAAGGCTTTCCTTGAGTCGGCAATGTCTCCGAATACAAAAAATGTCCGTGGTTGAAATCGGAGGAATACGCCAACAGTCGGAAAGACACGTGGTATGACTCATCAACGAACCGTTGCAGGAGCGTCTGCATTTCATCAAGACCGACGTGGGCCGCCAATTCAGAATCGCTTTCGGATCGCCCCCCGTCGGCGGCTCCCGCCGGAAACGCGAGCGTCAGACACAGCATGAGAATAGAGACCGCCTTGATGAGCATGCCATAGTTTAACGGCGGAAGGGGAGGGCCGCCTGGGTCATTTGACCTAGCATCGCTGGTCCTTAGGGGGTCTGGCCGCAATGCCGACCTCGGGGGCCGCGTGTCGCCGCGCGGTTTTCCGGCGAGCCGGCTCAATCCGCTTCGGGCGAAAACGGCTTTTTGACGAGCTTTCCACCTTCCTTGGACAGGGCCTCGACCTTGGTCTTGGCCTCCTCCAGGCGCTTGCTTAAATCCTTGGACAGGGCCACCCCCTTCTCGAACAGCGCCAAGGATTCATCAAGGCCCTTGTCGCCCGCCTCGAGTTCCCGCACCAGCTCCTCCAGCGAGTCCAGGGTTTTTTCAAACGATTCCGTTTTCGGCGTTTTACTCATGTCGTGACCTCGCAATGGATCGAACCTTGGGACAGCCGTAGGGTCACCGGGTCTCCCGCGGCGACTTGGGACGCTCGGGTGAGAACTTTTCCGCGGGTTGTCGCGATCGCGTAGCCGCGCGCGAGCACGGCGAGCGGACTGATCGCGTCAAGGCGTCCCGCGGCCGCCGCCAGGCGCAGGGACAGCGTTTCCAGGCGGCGCTTGAGGGCTTCGGGAAGACGCAGGGACAGCTCGTCGACGCGTTGAACGCGTTGTTCCCACAGCCGGCGCGGGTCCTGCAGCAGCGGGTGGGCGCGGGCGTAGGACAGGCGTCGCTCGAGGTTTTCGAGTTTTTCGCGCAGGACCTGGGCCATGGCGCCGTGGAGATCGGCCAGGCGTTCTTGCGCGTCGGATTTGAGCGAGACGGCGAGCTCGGCCGCGGCCGAGGGAGTCGGCGCGCGTACATCGGCCACGAAGTCGGCGATGGTCGTGTCCGTTTCGTGGCCCACGCAGGAAATCACGGGGATGGCCGAGGCGGCGATGGCGCGCGCGACGGGCTCCTCGTTGAAGGCCCACAAATCCTCGATCGAGCCTCCTCCGCGGCCGACGAGGAGGACGTCAGTGTCTGGCGCGAGCTCGTTGAATCCCCGCACCGCCTCGGCGATCTCGGCCGCCGCTCCGGGGCCTTGGACTTTGACCGGCCAAACGCGGATCTCGAGGCCCGGCCATCGGCGGCTGAGGACCTCGATGATGTCGCGCACGGCCGCGCCCGAGCCGGAGGTGACCACCCCGACGATTTTGGGATAGGGGGGGGGCGACTTCTTGCGCGAGGCGTCGAAAAGCCCCTCGGCCTGAAGCTTGGCCTTGAGCTGCTCGAGTGCCAGCGCCAGAGAGCCCTTTTCGCGCGGCTGCGCCGTGGAGAGGACCAACTGCAGTTCGCCTCGCGGCTCATAGGACGTGACGCGGCCGAAGGCGAGGATTTTCAAGCCGTCCTGGAGCTTGAACTTGAGCGAAAAAGACGCGCCCTTGAATAAAACGGCGCGGATCTGGGACTTATCGTCCTTGAGACTCAGGTAGGTGTGGCCGGAGGGATACGTCTTGCAGTTGGAGACCTCCCCTTCGATCCAGAGCTCGGCGAAGGAATGATCCAGAAGCTCGTGAACCTGCGCGTTGAGCTCCGAGACCGTGAAAACTCGTTTGAGGGTCTCCACCCGTCACTCCAGACGCGGATGAAGATAAATAGAGAGCGCGGTGGCGGCTGTGGTCCAACCCAAGAGGTGGAGGAACAGGCTTTCCTCCTGGGCGGCGCGCGGCCCGGCGACCCAGGCGATGAGCGCGACCGTCAGCAGGGAGCCGACTTTCTCGATGATCGAGCGCGGCCCCATCTGCACAAGCAGGTAGGTCGAGAGCGCTCCCG
This sequence comes from Elusimicrobiota bacterium, assembly GCA_038060535.1. GTDB lineage: Bacteria > Elusimicrobiota > Elusimicrobia > UBA1565 > UBA9628 > GWA2-66-18. The sequence goes on from JBBTHA010000005.1 coordinate 9,912, forward strand.
CGCAGAGGCAGGCCAGCAGGCTGCGGTTGCCCGGACAAATGATGAGCGCCGCCCCCACGATCAGGGTCCCGACAAGGAAACGCTTCATGGCCAGATTATATCACGCCGCCCGAAGGGCCTTAAGGCGTTCGGCAAGGCGCCTTTCGTCGCCTTGGTCGGTCGGCTCATAGAACCGCACGGGATGAGGCATGTACTCCTGCATGACCCAGTGGCCGGGGAAAGAGTGCGGGTACCGGTAGCCGCGGCCGTGGCCGCGGCTTTGAGCGTCCAGGGTGGCGTCGCGAAGATGGAGAGGCACCTCGCGCGCCGGCCCGCTGCGGACTTCGCCCAACGCCTTGTCGATCGCCTCGTAGGCGGCGTTGGATTTAGGCGCGCAGGCGACAAAGGTCGCGGCTTGGGCTAAAGTGATCCTCGCCTCGGGCATGCCTAGGACCTCGACGGCGCGAAAAGCCGCCTCGGCGATGAGCAAAGCGCGGAAATCGGCGTTGCCGACGTCTTCCGAGGCCGCGATGAGCAGCCGCCGGGCGATGAACCGCGGGTCCTCGCCGGCTTCGAGCATTTTCGCCATCCAGTAGAGAGCGGCGTCGGGGTCGGAGCCGCGCAGGGATTTGATGAAAGCGGAGATATGGTCGTAGTGGTCGTCGGACTTTTTGTCGTAGCGGATCTGCCGCTTTTGTATGGAGTCCTCGGCGACGTCGAGGCTCACGTATCGCCGCCCGTCGGCGTCGGGAGCCGTCGTCAAAGCGGCGATCTCCAGGGCGTTGAGCAGTCGCCGCGCGTCGCCGCCGGATTGCCGCACCAAGTGAGCCTTGGCCTGCGGCGCCAGCACGACGTTCATGGCGGCCACGCCGCGATCGGAGTCCGCAACCGCGGCCTCGAGAATTTTCGACAATTCGTCTTCGGGAACGGGAAGAAACTCGAAGGCCGTCACGCGCGATCTCAACGCGGCGTTGACGTAAAACCCCGGGTTCTCCGTCGTCATGCCGATTAGAAGGACCTCGCCGCGCTCGACGCTGGGAAGCAGGGCGTCCTGCTGGGTCTTGTTGAAATGATGAATCTCATCAACGAGCAGCAAGGTCCGGCGACCCAGGCTTGAGGCCGAATACCGCGCCTGTTCGACGGCCTTTCGTATATCGGCCACGCCGGCGGTCACAGCGTTGAGCTCGACGACTTCGGCGCTCGAATGGGCGGCGATGAATCGGGCCAAGGCCGTCTTCCCGCAGCCCGGGGGCCCGAAGAAAATGGCGGAGGCGAAGCGTCCGCTCTCGATCAAGCGCCGCAGCAGCTTGCCGGGGCCCAGCAGGGCGGACTGGCCGGCGAACTCATCCAAACTGCGCGGCGCCATGCGGGCGGCCAGAGGCCTGGTGTCGGCGCCGGCGGAAAACAGCTCGCTCATCGCCCGGCCGTTTCGGGATATCCCCCGGCCCGCAGAGACTCCCGCAGCGCCTCGGAGAGGGTCTCCGCCTTGTTTTCCAGCAGGCGCCGCGTCATCTCGTGGGCGAAGCGCTCTTTATCGAGCTCGTCGGCGAACGAGAGCGCGGCCAGCAGCGCGATTTTTGAGGTGTCGGCGACCTTGTTGTTCTGGCTTTGCAGCTCGCCGACGCGCTCGGAGACTTTCTGGGCGAGCGCGTTGATCTCGATGGGCGTGCGGCCCTCCATATCGATGACGAGGCGGCGCGTGCCGATTTGCACTTCGACTTTTTCGTTCATGCGATTCTCGCGAGCTTCTCGGTCAGGCGGGTCAGGCGCGAGCGCAGCCTTTCGTGCCGAGCGAGGGTCAGCCGCGCGTCCTTGAGCTCTTCCTTGAGGGTTTTATGCTCGATCTCTAGTTTGCGCGCGAACTCCTTGAGCTGACGATTCTCGGCGCTTGTTTTGCGCAGGGCCTCGGCGGCCTGTTTGACCAGGATTTCGAGCTGCTTGAGGCTTTGGAGAGATCCGATCACGGTCTAGGCGCGCAGGCGCGCGCCCACCTCCTTGGCGAGGGCCGCCACGATCGCTTCCACGGTCTTGGCGACGTCCGCGTCGGTCAGCGTCCGGTCGCTGCGGCCGAAGGTCAGGCGCACGGCGAGGCTTTTATATCCGTCGTCGATACCCTTGCCCTGATAGACGTCGAAGAGCTCGATGTCGAGCAGATCCGGTCCGGCCGCCGCCCGGAGGGAGCCTTCGAGTTCCGCGTAGGGCAGCCGCTCTTCGACCACGAGAGCCAGATCGCGGCGGCTCACGGGCAGAGCGGAGAACTCCCGCAGGTGGGAGGGCGGCTCGTCGCGATCGGCGAGCCAGTCGAGGTTCACGTCGAAGAGGATGGCGCCCTCTCTGTCGAGATCGTAAGCGCGGGCCGCGCGAGGATGAAGCCAGCCGACGGTGGCCACGGGCGAACCGTTGATCAAGGCTCTCAGGCAGTTCGTGCTGTGGAAGAGGGGATCGCTCTCCGTTCGTCCGGCCGTCGCAGATCCCAACTTGGCCCAGACGATGTTCCCGGATTTTTCCAGGAGGGCCTCAACTGCCGCCTTGGCGTCGTAGAACGAGGCGCGCGGAGCGCGAGCGGGCTGCCAACGCGCGTCCAGGACGGGGCCAAGAAGGATGCCCGCCGTGCGCCAGGTCTCGCTGACGGATTGTCCCTGCGGGGCGTAGACTTTCCCGATTTCAAAGAGCCTGAGCGCGTCCGCCCCGCGGCTGAGATTGTATCTGGCGTTCATGAGGAGCCCGGGAAGCAGCGAAGGCCGCAGAAAGGACCAGTCCTCGGACAGCGGGTTGGCCACGCGCGGCTGTCCCGCGGACGGCAGCCGGCAGGAGTCCAAGGTTTTTTCCGCGATGAGGTCGTAATTATACGCCTCGCAAAGTCCCAGCGCGGTCAATTGGATGCGCGCGCGCCGGGCGCGGGTCTCCAGGGGCGTCAAGCGCGCCGTTTTGGGCGCCAGGGCGGCCATGCGGTAAGGGATGTTGTCGTAGCCCAGGAAACGCGCGGCTTCTTCGGCGAGATCGTTGGCGTCCGAAAGGTCGCGGCGCCAGGAAGGCGCCGTGAAGCTCAACTCCTCGCCGTTGACCTTGAGCTCGGCGGCGATCTCGCTGAAACAAGAGGCGATTTCCTTGGCCGTGAAATCCGCGCCCAAGATGGAGTTGAGGCGGGAAACGGAGGTTTTAATCGGCGCCCGTCCCGCCGTCGGGGCGCAGGCTTGCGCCGGCTTTCCTATGTTTCCCCCGGCCAGCTGCACGATGAGCGCGGCGCCGCGGCCGGCCGCGGCGCGCGGGGCCTCCGGGTCGGTGCCGCGCTCGAAGCGGTAAGATGAGTCCGAACGCAAGCGGGTCGCTTGGGAGGACCTTCTCGCTTCGCCGGGGGCAAAGCAAGCGCCCTCAAGCAAGACGCGCCGCGTCGCGGCGGTGACCGCGGTGTCTTCTGCGCCCATGACGCCGGCCAAGGCCACGGGTTTTTTCTCGTCGGAGATCACGAGAAGTCCCGCGGGCAAATCGTAGGTTTTATGATCGAGAGCCAAAAGCGTTTCCCCGGCTTTCGAGCGGCGTACGAAAATCCGGGAGCCGGAGAGCGTATCGGCGTCGAAGGCGTGCAGGGGCTGCCCGGTGTCGTGCAGAATGAAGTTGGTGACGTCGGCGACGTTGTTGATGGGCCTGAGGCCGATCGATTCCAGGCGCGTCTTCAGCCAGGGCGGGCTGTCTTTGACGGTGACTCCTTCGATCAGTCGCGCCCCGTAATAAGGGCACGCTTGGAAGTCCTCGACGCAGACCTCGGGGGTCTTGCCCAGCGTTTCCTCGAGAGACAAGGAGATCGGAGTCAGGGTTTTGCGGAAATAGGCGGCGAGTTCCCGGGCCAAGCCGCGATGCGACAGGCAGTCCGGACGGTTGGAGGTGATGTCGACGTCGAGAACGTCGTCGGCCGGTCCCAGAAGGGAGCCGACGTCGGTGCCCGGGGCCGGCCCCTCCCCCATGACCCAGATGCCGTCGATGTCCTTGGGAAGTCCCAGTTCCGATCGCGAACAGATCATGCCGCAACTCTCCACGCCGCGCAGCTTGGCTTTCCCGATCTTGAAGTTTCCGGGCAGGACCGCTCCGATGCGCGCGAAAGCGACGGTTTGCCCCGCCGCCGCGTTGGGAGCGCCGCAGACGACGCTCCATATTTGCGCGCCGTCATCGACGGCGCAGACGGAAAGCTTTTCCGCGTTGGGATGTTTGTCGCGGGACACGATTTTGGCGACCACGACGCCCGTGAACGCCGGACCCAGGCGCTGATGGCCCGCGACCTCGAAGCCCAGGCGCAGGAGATGCGCCGCCAGTTCGCTGGCCGAGATTTCCAGCGGCAGGTGCTCCTTCAGCCAGTTATACGAGATCTTCATCGAATTGACGCAGGAAACGGAGATCGTTGGTATAGAAGTCTCGCAAATCGCGCACGCCGTGCAGCAGCATCGCGACTCGTTCGACGCCGACTCCGAACGCGAAACCGGACCATTTTTCAGGGTCATAGCCGACGGATTTAAAGACCGCCGGGTTGACGACGCCCGCTCCCAGGATTTCAATCCAGCCCGTGTGTTTGCACGAGGGGCAGCCGGTTCCGGGACAAAAGAAACACTTCACGTCGACTTCGGTCGACGGCTCAGTGAAGGGGAAATAAGAGGGTCTGAAACGGGTCTTGATCGAGGCGCCGAGAAGTCTCTGCAGGAAAGTGTGAAGGTGCCCCTTGAGATCGGAGAAGCCGATGCCCTCGTCGACGACCAGACCTTCGACTTGATGAAACACCGCGGAGTGAGTGGCGTCGATCTGCTCATGGCGAAAGACGCGCCCCGGGCAGATGACCCGCAGCGGCGGCCGCGACGATTCCATGGTCCGAATCTGGACCGTCGAGGTGTGGGTGCGAAGGAGCAGAGGCACGTCTTGAAGGTAAAAGGTGTCGTGGCTGTCGCGCGCGGGGTGATCCTGAGCGATGTTGAGCGCGGAGAAATTGTGGCGGTCGTCCTCGACGAAGGGCCCTTCCGCCCAGGAGTACCCCATCAGCTGGAAAATGCGGGCGATGGAGCGCAGGGTGCCGGTCAGCGGATGCATGTGTCCGCGCGGCGGCCGCAGCGCGGGCAAGGTCAGGTCGATCGCGTCCTTTTCCAGAGACGCCGCGTCGGCCAGATTTTCCAATTCCGACCGCCTCAGCTCGATGCCGGCCTCCACGCGGCTCTTAAGCTCTTGGGCTTTGGGGCCGAGATCGCGCTTGTCTTGCAGGGAGAGGTCTTTAAGCGATTTGAGCAGCTCGGTCAGCTCCCCTTTGCGTCCGAGCAAACGAACGCGGACATCCTCAAGAGCCGGGATGTCCGAGGCTGCGTCGAGCTTGGCCGCGCGCACGGCCGACTCAGCCCGCGCGTAGGCCTGCTCCCAGGCGTCGCGGGTGGTCGGCGCCATGGCCGGAGTGTTACGCGCCCTTGGCGAGGGCGATCATCTTGCCGAAGGAGGCGCCGTCTCGGATGGCCATTTCAGACAGCATCTTGCGATTGAGCGTGATGCCCGCTTTCTTGAGCCCGCTGATGAAGCGGCTGTAGGTCGTATCATGTTGGCGGCAGGCGGCGTTGATGCGTTCGATCCAAAGCGAACGGAAGTCCCCTTTTTTATCCTTGCGGCCGATGTACGATTCGGCCAACGAGGCCTCGACTTGCTGCTTGACCATCCGCCAGCGAGTGCGCTTGGCCGAATAATTGCCTTTGGCGAGCTTGAAATACTTCTTTTTGTGCGCGCGAGTGGTGACGCCTGACTTGATTCTCATGGGACGGGCCTCAGTAAGGAAGGAATCGACGCATCGTTTTGGCGTCGGTGTTGTTGAGCAGGGAGCTGCCGCGCAGGAAGCGGCGGCGCTTGCCGCCGAGCGGAGCCATCAAATGACGCTGGCCGGGATGTTCATGCTTGAACTTCCCGCTTGCGGTCTTGCGGAAGCGCTTCTTCGCGCCGGAGTGCGATTTCAACTTGGGCATGCGAACCTCTACTTTTCAGTGCTTGGGAACCAAAGTCATCACGAGCCGGTTGCGGTCAGGCATCGGCGCCTGCTCGACGGCCGCTTTTTCAACGAGTCTTTCCTGAATCGTCATCAGCAATTTGAACCCTAAATCGCGGTGCTGCATTTCGCGTCCTCGAAAAACCACCGTAATGCGAACCTTGTCGTGCGCGCCGATGAACTCCTCGATTTGGCGGACCTTGACGTCTAGGTCATGCTGACCGATGTTCGGCCGGAACCTGAGTTCCTTGAGAAGGCCCGCCTTTTGCCTTTTCCGAGACTCCCTTTCTTTCTTGTCCTGCTCGTACTTGTACTTCGAATACGGAAGAATCTTGCACACCGGAGGGTTGGCGGCGGCCGCGACCTCGACGAGATCCAACCCGCGCGTTCGAGCGAGCGCGAGCGCTTCGGTGATTGACTTGACTCCGACCTGAGAACCGTCTGAATCGATGAGCCGAACCATCGCGGCTCGAATGAGGCCATTGACGCGGGTATGATCCCGGTTGTCCTTGAACTTTCCGTTGTAATTATTAATCGGGCTTGATGCTCCTCTATTTTGAAACGTGCGCGAGAAGACTCATGATAGCAATTCCCCGACGGAAGCGTCAATGCGAAGTTGTGTCGCTAGGCCCCGGACGCGCAGGCCAGCACTTTTTCACGGAACGCGCGCGCGCCCGCCTCGGGACCCCCGGCATGCATCAAAAGCCTTCCGCCCACGAGCCAGATCGCATCGGTCCCGAAATCCGCCGCCATCGTCTCGGCGTCGCCCAGGCCCATGCCCCCTCCCGGGGCGGGCCACATCGCCGCCAGGTGGCCAAATGGGGCGCGGGCCTTAGCCGTGATGGACAGGCACTCGTCCCTGGTGAAGGAGAAGCGTCCTCCCGCGTTGGGAAAAACGCTGATGTCGGCCCCGGCAAGGCGCATCAGCGTGCCCAGGTAGAGAGAGTGTTCGATGCCCTGGGAGCGTTGGGCGTAGAACGCTCCCGAGTACGCCGGATGAGCCATGAAAACCGCCCGATGCGAGGCGGCCAGGCGGCGCAGCGTGTCGAGGCCGACGATGGCCGGGCAGATCAGCACGCCTCGCAGTCCCCGGTCGAGGATGAATTTCAGACGTTCCTCCAACTCTTCCTGGGGGGCGCTGAGGTGAGGGAAATAGAGGCAGGACTTGTTTTCGCGCGAGAGGGCTTTGGCGATCGCGTCCACGCGGGATCGAAAAGACTCAAGCGACGTGTCGACGATATTTTGATCGTCCTTGACGATGTCGCCACCGCCGCGCGCGAAGGCCGCGGCCGCCGCGGCGAATTCCTCGTTCGTCGAGCCCATGGGCTTAAGAGCGGTGGCCAGCAGCGGGCGGCCTTGGACGCCGAGAAGCTCACGCAGGCCGCGGAGCCCGAAATTCGGCCCGGAGAACGAACCAAGAAAGGACGCGGGGAAGCGGACATCGACGAGCCGCACGTCCGTCCAGAGGGAGGCGTTGCCGTAGACGAGATTGAGAAACGCCCCAAGGCGGCCGCCGGCCAGGGCCGCCGGAAAGTCGACTTCCACCCGCCAACGTCCTTCGTGCGTGGGCGCGACGGCCGCGACGCGGCCCACCACGTTTTCACGGATGCTCGCCTTGAGAGGGAAATCGAGGGGGACTTCGACGGTTTCCTCGTAAGCGATGGCCCGGGCCGTTTTTTCGGCCTCCGCGGCCGGGCCCGCGACCTCGTAGACGGCGATGAGACGTTCGCTCAAGGCAAGATTATATCAACCGCGCAGGGCGTCGAGGAGAATTTTCAAGAACAAGCCCGCGCAGACCAGCGCCACGACCGGGCGAATGATCGCCGCTCCGCGACGAACCCCGAGGCGAGACCCGAACCAATGGCCGGCGATGGACAGCACGCTGAGCGCAAGGCCCAGGCGCCAGTGAACGCGTCCTGCCTGGATGAAGGCCGCCAGCGCGGCGAGGTTCGACACCAGGTTGAGAATTTTGGCGCGCGCGGTCGCGCCCAAAAGGTCATGTCTTCCCCAGCGCGCGAAAGCCAGGGCGAAAAACGTTCCCGTTCCGGGGCCGAAAAACCCGTCGTAGGCTCCGATGGGGGCGGCCGCGAGCATCCCGCGCTTCAGGCGCTCTTGCGCGCTCAGGCCTGCGCTCTCGTCCAAGGAGCCGAAATCCTTGCGAGACCAGACCAGCCACGCCACGACGGGCAGGACGGCCAGGAGCAGGGGGCGGATCCAGGAGGGATCGACACGCAAAGCCGCGCGCGCCCCCAGCCAAGAGCCGATCAGCGAAGCGCCGATGACGGGCAGAAACGGCTTGAGGGGAAATTTGAGGGCGCGGTGATAGCGCAAAGTCGAGACCACCGTGCCGAGCGATGAGACGAGCTTGTTGGTCCCCAGGATCAGGGCCGGATTGAGTCCGACCGCGAGATAGGCGGGCAAGGTGATCAGGCCTCCCCCGCCGGCCAAAGCGTCGACGACGCCCGCGAAAAAAACACACGCCGACAGAAATAGCATGGCGCCGGGGTCCGGGAGCATGGATCATTGTCCCCTATCGCGCGTCGAGGGTCAAGTTCGGGTCGGGGGAAGACCGCAAGCGGCCATAGGTCCAGACCGCGCTCGAAAGCGCGAGGCCGGCCAAGAGGGGCTCAGGCGTCCAGGGCGCACGCCCGATCAGCCGGTATAAAAGAAGGCAAAGCAGAGAGGCCGCAGCACCCGACGACGACGAATACAGAGCCCAGGGGCCCGTGACGCGCCAGCGCGGGAAGTAGACGCCCAGCACCGGGAGCAGCAGCCCGGGAATGGCGGCGCTTCCGATTCCATACCACAGCTCGACGACGGACGGCTGCAGCCGCGAAAGCGCGAAGGACAACATCATCGTCAGGATCAGGCCCGTACGCAGGTGTTGATGTCCCAGGCATGCCGCGGCGATCATCGACGTCGACTGCAAAGCGGCGAACAGCGACGCGCTGATTCCGGCGAAAAAAAGTCCGCGCGCGACCGCAGGCATCACCGCGTCGGCCAGGCGGGGAAAGGCGAGGATGGGGGCGTCGAGCGAGGGCAGCGCCGCGCGGGCGTAGAGTCCGGCCAGGGTCGTCATGAAATCGAAGACCGCCCAAAAAAGGATGGAGATCAGGATGCCGCGTTTGGCGACGGCGGGATTTGCGGCCGCCGCGCAGCGTTGATGAAAGGAGGGGTCGACGATGGTCCATAAGGCGAGCAGCCACCAGCTTGCCAGCTTCCAGATCCCGAGCCCTCCAGTCGCAGTCAGGTGACCGGAGGGAAGCCTGGCGGCGAGGTCGGCGGGACTTCCCAACGCATGCCAGGAATACGGGATAATCAGAGCGAAGCCCGCGAACATGGCGACGATTTGCAGGCGGTTGGCCGATACATCCGAGCGTAGGCCTGCGCGCCAGATCAAGGCCAGAGCCAAGAATCCAGCGACGGCGGACGCCGTTGCCGCGGACAGACCGCTCAAGTGCTCGAGAAGCGTGCCCGCCATGAGCAGTTCATCGGCGGGGCTGGCCAAAACGAAGAGCAGGACCGCGCCCAACAGCGCGGTGGGACGACCGTAGGCGGATCGCAAATGGTCGGGGATCGTCAGGCCCGGCGTCAGGCGCACTCGTTCGGCCAGAAAGAGGGCGTAAATTCCGGAGAAGACGTAATAGGGCAGCGCCATCACGAGCCAATTCGACAGCCCTGCGGTCCAAGTGAACTCGCCGATGCCCAGCACTCCGCCGTAGAAGGTGGGAACCAGCGTCGACACGAACAGCGGTAAAGTCAGGGTTCGTCCGGCGAGTATCCATCCTTCGCTTGAATCGTCCCGATATTGGCGGGCGCCAAGACCAAGACAAGACGCCAGGAAAACGGAGACGATGAGAATATCGACCATCGTCTATCGTCGGCTAGCGCCGCCGCAGGGCGTGGCGGCGCAGCGCCAAGGCGACCAGGATTTCAACGAGTTTGCGAGTCGCGATTCCGGACTCGCGCCAGAGCCTCGGATACATGCTGATGGGGGTAAAGCCCGGCATGGTGTTGGCTTCGTTGAAATAGAGCGCCCCCGTGTTCTTGTGGATGAAGAAATCCACCCGCGCTAGGCCGTACAAGTCAAGCGCGCGGAAGGCGCTGAGGGCGATCGTTCTGACTCGTTGGGCGCACCGCGGGGAAATCGGCGCGGGGATCATGAGGCGCGCGCCCTCGGCGTCGAGATATTTCGCCCGATAGTCGTAAAACTCCGCGTTGGGCGAGATCTCGGCGCACAGGGAGGCTTTCAGGCTGAAGCGGCCGCCCGGCAAGGCCCAGGGATCTCCCAGAACGGCGGTTTCGATTTCCCGCGCGGGGATCCCCTTCTCCAGTATGGCCTTGTCGTCGAAACGCAGCGCCTCGCGCAGGGCGCCGGGGATGTCGCGCGGACGCTTGACTTTGACGACACCGACCGAGGAGCCCATGCGCGCGGGCTTGATGAAGACCGGGTAGGCGAAGCGGCGCGCCGCGGCCGCGGCTTGCGCGGCGGTACGCACGACGGCCCAAGGAACCTGAGGAAGCCCCGCTTGCTCGGCGATGCGTTTGGTCGCCTCCTTGTCCATGCCCGCCGCCGAACCAAGAATTCCGCATCCGACATAGGCGCAGCCGGCCATTTCGAGCAGTCCTTGGAGGGTGCCGTCCTCGCCCATGGGGCCGTGCAGGACGGGAAATACGCAGTCCCGGCGGCCCAGAGACGTTAAAACTTTCCAAGGATCGATGCGGCGGCAGCCGGCCCTTAAACGATTCACCGCCGATCCTCCCTTGTGAAGGTCTTCGGGCCGGGAGTTCAGCAGTTTTGCCGGGGCGATTTCCGCCCAGGAGCCCTTGTCGTCGATATGGATGAGCCGGACTTTAAAGCGCCGGGGGTCGAGCTGCGACACCACGCAGCGGGCGGAGACCAGGGAAACGAGCCTTTCGGCGGAACGGCCCCCGCACAGGACAAGGACGGTCGGCAGGTTCATATCAGCCGTCGGCGAGGGCCTTGGCGACCTTGCCGAGAAGAACGGTGAAATTGAGAGGCTTGAGAACGTAGTCGTTGGCGCCGGCCGCGAAGGCCTCGTCGATTTCCTTGGTGACGCTGGAGGCGGTGCACATCACGATCTTGAGATGCCGTGTCTTTGGATTCTGGCGGATGAGATGGACGACATCGATGCCGCTCATGCCCGGCATGTTGCGGTCAATGATGGCGAGATCGACCGATTTTTTGCGCAGCAAATCAAGGGCCTCGCCGCCGTTGCGGGCGGAGATGAACTCATGGCCCTGAGACAGCAGGACTTCCTTGATGAGGTCGCGAATGGATTCTTCGTCGTCGACGACGAGCACTTTCGCCATGTCAGTGCTTGAAAGACCCGAGAAGCTTGAGGACGGTGCTCGTGAAGGCGTTTTTTTCAAACGGCTTGAGCATGACCTCGTCGGCCCCGGCTTCGCGGGCCTGCGAGAGAGCGTCGGTGTAGCCGGTCAGGACCAGGACGCGGGGCCTGTGTTCCAAGGGAAGGCGCTTGATTCTTTCAAGAACCTCGAAGCCGTTCATGCCCGGCATCATGACGTCGAGAATCAGCAAGCTGGGAGTCTCTTCCTTGATTTTTTCCAACGCCTCGAAGCCCGAGGGTGCTGTCGATATGGTCAGGTTGCGGCTGACGCTGGACAAAAACAGCATGAGGACCTCGACCAAGTCCGGGTTGTCCTCGACGATGAGGACACGCTTCTTCGAGACGGTTTCCGCCGCCTCGATGACCGCGGGCGGGGCGTCCTTGGCGCACAAGGGCAAGTCCAGGTGTGCGGTGGTCCCGCAGCCGGCGCCGCGGCTGTCGAGCCAGATTTGACCTCCAATGGTGTCGATGATTTGCTTGGAGAGCGAGAGTCCGAGTCCCAGCCCGGGATATTCCCGCGTCGGCCCTTGAACGGCGGCGAAGAAGACGTCGAAGATATGCGGAAGATACTCCGGAGGAACGCCCGGACCGCTGTCTTCGATCGTCAGGTGAGCCCGTCCTCTTTCCGAATTCAACGTGACCCGCAGCGGCCCCTCGATCGGGCTGAATTTCGTCGCGTTGGACAAGAGATTGTCGATCACGCTTGCGATCTTTTCCTCATCGGCCATCACCCACGATTCGTCCGTGGTCAACTCCGAGGACAGCTTGATCTTTTTGCGCCCCATCTCCTTGCGCGCGCGGTCGATCTGCGTCGTGACGAGGCGGACGAAATCCACGGGCTTGACGAACAGCTGCTTGCACCCCTCGTGCACGGCGCGTATGCGCAGGATGTTGTTGAGAGTGGCCAGCAAGCCCTCGGAGCGCTCGATGATGGAGCCCAGGGCTTTATTCTGAGCTTCCGACAAGGGCCCGAGGCTGCCGTCGCGCATCGTGTTGGCGTAGCCGATGACCACGGTCAGGGGCGTGCGCAGTTCGTGCGAGACGTTGGCGATGAATTCGTTCTTCATCTGATTGACCTGGCGCAGCTCCATGTTCTGGTTGACCAGGTCGCGGATCTCGGTGACGCGGCGCAAAAACTGGGAGAGATCGGTCTGATGCAGGTCGCGCTGCGTCAAATAGTCCATCGCCCCTTTTTTCATCGCGGTGACGGCGATTTGCTCGTTGCCGGCGGCCGTGGTCATGATGACCGCCGTTTTCGGGTGGTTCTGGCGGATGCGGTCGAGGATGTCGAGGCCGTCGGTGGGAGGAAGTCGGTAGTCGAGGAAAACGAGATCGAAAGGCGAGGCCTGAAGCTTGGCGAGGGCCTCATCTCCGTCGCCCGCGCACTCGACTTTTAGGCGCACGCCCGGAAGGCGGTTGAGGGCCGCCTTAAGAAGGTCGCGGTGATCGGGTTCGTCGTCGACCACTAGGATGGAAAACGCCGATTCGTGGTTGCTCGCCACCGCCGCCATTGTAGCAGACGAAGGCAAAGCCGTCCAGGCGACTCGCCCTTCGTCTAAGGAGTTCCCTAAAGCGCGGGGGCCAATGTAGCGAGGTTGCGCAGGCGCGCAATCACGGATGCGTCCACTTTCGCGCAGGGAGGATCTTGGAAAAACAGGGAAAAGAGCGCGTAAACGCTCCAAGAGAGAATAAGCGTGCCGGTTGTGAGTGCGAAGTAAAAACGTTGGTAGCCGAAACTCGCGAATAAGCCGAATTGCATCGTCAGACTCGTGAGTTGATAGCAGTGCATCATCGTGGAATGTCGGATGATCCCCGCGCGGCGCATCTTATTGATCGCGGGGATCAAGGGTCCGCCGGAAATCATGCCTTGAATGATGTTGACGAAAATAAGTCCCATCCCGTGCCAGGTGTAAACGAGGGGATTTTCGCCCAGGGGTCCAAGAACGAGTCGATTGAGGAACTCAAAAAAGCACAGCTGGACGTAGACAAAAGCGAAGTCGCCGAGTTTTACCGGGCCCATGCGGAGCATGCCGGTCATGCGGCCGAGGAACTTCATATAGGTCTGGCCGAAGACGGTAAAGACCGTATCCTGGAGCTGGTACCAGCTCGTAGATAAAACCGCTCGCAGAAGAGGAAGGTCTCCGGAATGAACGGCCTTCACCGTGAAGAATAAACGCACGACGAGGTTGAGGCCGAACGTTTTAGTGAGCAGGTACATGTAGTCCTGGCGGTTGGGCGTGGTCCAGCATTCGCGCAATACGCGGGGAGCCTCGCGCAGCATCGCGGGTTTGAATTCCACCAGCGCTTCGCGCTCTCCGGAATCGGCCGCCGCCGACTCCCCCATTGATACGATGAGAGTCCGCCCGGGAAAGCGTGAAGAGACGGCTCGGATCAGAGCGCGGTCTTCGGGAGAGCGCTCGCTGCCCGCACCGCCCAGCCCTTCCGAGTAGGTTTTGGTCGGGAAAAGGGCGATCATGATTCGGGGCGCGTCCGGCAGATCGGAGGCGCTGAAAAATCGGGTCCCGGTGTCGGGATCTGATGGCCGGAAATAATAATAGGCTCGTTCGTCCTCGTTTCGGTCGAGAGCGAGAACGACGACATCGGAGGACGGTGGATTCATGGTTATCTCACAGATCAAGAAGCATATGATCGTATATTCTGGGCGCGTCTAGGGGACCTCCGTCTGCGACGGAGAATTCCCAATCCTGAGGCGTTGCGCTGAGAGCTCGTAATTCGCCCAGGTATCCGTCCCATGTGGTGATCAGCAAACGGGCGCCTGAATAATCCTTGAGCGGCCCGAAGCAACGTTCGGAAAACACGAATGTGACGGTGCGGCGAGCGGTGTCGGCGCTTTGCTTCACCTCGCCGGGCAACGGCGGTCCGTAGCCTTCGGGGCTCGAGCCTGTCGCCGAAAATGAGCGGGAACCCCAGCCGTAGAGAAGAAAGCCCGCGTTCCAATTGAAGCCGGGGACTTTCGCGGCCATTTTGGGAAGACACTCGACTCCGGGGAGTCCGGGAAACTGAAAAAAGACGCTGAAGTAGACGTGGTCGTAGCCCTCGGGAGGGTTCCAGGAATCGGTCACGCGGTTCATGAGAACCGTGATCGTGAGGTCTCGTCCCCGCGAACAGACGCGGACTCCTTCGAGCGAGAGTTGACCGTCGTAGCTGGCCTCGGTGGGGGGTCTGAGGCGGCGTCCTGCGAATCCCCCTTTGTTGTCCTGAGGAACATCCTTCTCGACCAGCAGCCGATCGCGGCATCGCAAGGCGACGTCGATGGGCGCGGAGAGACTGCGGGCGCCGTTGGGCGCCGTCGAAAGAAGGCGCAAGCGCCGGATGCCTTCTCCGAGAGTTTCCGGATCCGCGAGGAAGAATCCGGATTTGGTATCGCGGATCGGACGACGGCGATCCAAATCGTCATCGCACAGGAGATCGAGTCGGGCGCGTTTGAGGCCTTTGGGCAGTGAGAATTGGACGGGGAAGGGTTTGCGAAAAGGACCGGAGGATTTTAATGTCAGCGCGGGGGCTGACGGGGGGCGATTCTTTTTGACGGGGCTGGAACTTTCGTCAAGGATCAGGAAGGAATCGGGCGGGAGCGTTAAAACGGAGGAGAGAGCGATGTTGTCGGATGCGAGCAGGACCACCGCGCGCTTGCCGGCGTTGGGCAGCGCGTAGGCACGGCGTTCGGGCGCAGTGTTGAAGACGGCTCGGTAACGGCGTTTGCCGCCGGCGACGACGTATGAAAGGATTCCGCATGACGCCCCGGAGTCTTCCACCGTCGCTTCGCCTATCGCAAGGCCTACATGCCTCTTGCGCAATGAGATCAATGCGCGCAGGAATTTGTTTTCCGGGCGTTTCGGATTCGTCAGAGACTCGTCGAACATGTGCTGACGTGGTCCGGTAAGACCGGCCTCTGTCCCATAATAGACGCATGGGAGCCCTGGCAGCGTGAATAACGCAGCCAAGCATTGGCGGGCGGCGCGCGCAGAGCCGCGGGCGTAAACCCGCTCCACATCGTGGTTGTCCGCGAAAGTGATCCATAAATCGGGATTGCGTTTACGCGCGGTCAGGGGTGCGCGCAGACCATCCGTGGCCGACTTTCGAAAAAAAATCTGGTTTAAGGCCTCGTTCAAGGGAAGATCGACCGCGGAATCGAGGCGCGGTCCCCTTGGGCCTTCGAGATAGCGCCCAATGGCTTTGTAGTCATAGCTCCAAACTTCGCCAAAAACAAAAAATTCTTTTTTCCCTCTCCTAGCGGCGAAGTTCTTGATTCCAAGGTCGTTGGCGTCGGATTTCCGCAAAAAGTCATCATAAAACGATTCCGGAGTGTAGAAAACTGTATCGACTCTGAATCCGTCGATTCCGACTTGTTCGATCCAAAACCGGTATATCTCCCGCATCCGACGCGCGGCCAGGGCATTGTTGAGATTGATGTCGTCAAGGTCGCCCATTGCGTGCGTCAGGGTTTGTCTGCGGCTGCGGTAATCCGAGATGTTCGGGGTGAAGTTGTAAACCCCGGCTTCGCGGTGCGTTCGATCGCGGGGGTCGTTCATTCGAAAGATGGGATCATTGGGCGCTTTGATATCGCCGTCCGGAGGATAGGCGCCGGTGAGCTGCCGCCAATTGCGTTCGGGGTGTTTGGGGTCGTAGCCCGCCGGGACGACGGTGAAGAAGTTCCCAGTGTGGTTGACCACGATGTCTTGGATCACCTTCATGCCGAGTCCGTGAGCGTCGGCGACCATGCGGCGATAATCCTCGATGGAGCCGAAGTGCGGGTCTACGGCGGTAAAATCGTAGGGCCAGTAGCCATGGTAGCCCCGCGTGGCAATCGTCGGGTTGATCCATTGCCCGTGGGTGGGAGGTGTCAGCCAAATGGCGTCAATTCCAAGTCGTTTGAGCGCCGGTAGGCGACGGCGCAGACCCTCCAGGTCGCCGCCCTGGAACTTTTCGGGATCGGTCGGCGAATATTCGTCGCAGCCGAAATTGTCGCGCGAGGCGTCCCCGTTGGCAAAGCGGTCTAGAAGCACCAGATAGAGGATTTTCCCCTCCCAGGCTCGCAGGCGGCTAATCCGCGCCATGGGTCAAGACGCGCACGCTGAGGGGAGGAACGGAAACGGTGATTTTTGATCCGGAAGCCACTGGAGTGTGCGCCGAGCTGACGTAAGACTGGTCTAGGACATCACGGAAAACCGTCCCGGCGGGGCTGAGCGTCGCGTCCACCCACATGTCTTCCTGGCGGGTTTCGTTCGAAAAGTTGAGGACCACGACGATTTCCTGTCCATTGTGGATGCGGCTAAAGGCGAATATCCCCGCACCGTTCATATCGGCCCACCGAATCCATTGAGAACCGCGGCGCAGCGCCGCGTAGGCCTTTCGCACGGCCGCGATCTGTTTGAAGAACTGGAAAATCGGATTGCTCCGGTCAAATTTGTCGCCCCTCGAACTCTCCGACTTGTAGCTTCCGTCGCCGAACTGATCCTCCCGATTTTGCGGGTCGGCGGGATGGGTCGGGTTTTCGGGGTCAAAACGGTTCGTGTCCTGGCGGAAGCCCTGTTCGGTGCCGTAGTATGTCATTGGAATGCCGACGGAGAACAGAAGATAGGCCAAAGCGACCTTCAACTGGCCTTCGGGTTCGCCGAGACGCAAGAAGCGATAAACATCGTGATTGTCGATGAAGCGCAGGAGCCGATCACCCAGCGGGCCGAGGACTTGACGCGTTTGGTTCAGGCTTTCTTCAAGTACGCGGGGGGCAGCCTTGCCGTGCAGCGCATAGTTCTCACGGCGGTAAGCCGGATAGGCGTAGACGCTGTCGAGGCCGTCTTTGGTCATGTGCGGGGTCAGGTCGGAATCGCGGCCGGTGGAGTTTTCGCCGAGAAGGAAAAAGTTTTTCTTGCCGATCGAGGAGGCGTATTCCTTGATCGTTTTGGAGAATAAGGGTGCGAACCCCTCGGCCAGATGTCGGACGGCGTCGAGGCGGAAGCCGTCTATGTCCGTTTCTTGAATCCACCATTTCGCAATGTGAAGCAAGATCTCTTGCGTGTCCTTGTTGCTTGTGGCGTAGTGACGGTAGTTTGGCGGGAAGTCGCCGTTGACGGCCTGTTGATGATTGTTCCAGTCATCGATCACGCCGCGGCGGGTGAAGTGTTTGGGATCCTTGAGATCGAGAGGCTTAAGGGTTTCTGTCCACTCGCCGATCTCCTTAGGGGGGCCGTCGAGGCCTTCCCATCGAGAGCCTTCTTTGTATTCGAAAACGGGCCCGCTATGGTTGATGACCAGGTCGAACACGACTTTCATTCCGCGTTTGTGCGCCTGATCGACGAGTTCTTTGAAGTCGGCCATCGTGCCCAGATGCGGGTCGATCGCCATGAGGTGAACCGGCGCGTATCCGTGGTAGGAATCAGGTCGATTCTGCGTGACCGGAGAGAGGATGAGAGTGGTCACGCCCGCCTCCTTAAGGTAGTCGAGCTGTTCGATGGCGCCTCGCAGATTGCCGCCGTGGCGCGAGTCCCCTTTGGCGACATCGCCGTGAGTGCGGATGTTTCCGCTGCGGGCGAATCGGTCCAAGAGCATGGAGTGCAGAAGCTCGTCGCGCCAATCTTCGGGTGAGGGGGTGTAGTTGCGGACGGGAGTCTCGCTGATCGGAGCCTCGTCTAGGGTGTTGGGGGCTTGTGGAACATCCTCAACGAGAGCAAGAGCGTCCTGCCGGGCGTGATGGAGGATCCGATGTTCGCGGGGCGAAGGAATTGCCTTGTCCGGCGTGGTTGCGACGGCCCGGGCAGGTAATGTTTTGGCGTCGCGCAGGGGCGATTCGGCTTTCGGCGCCGCCGGCCTGGGAGCGATCAATGAGGCGGGGGTCCTGAGCGCGCCGGCAGGCGAGGCGAGGAGCGGGGACGACGCCGAGAGCGGCGCGGCGAGCGCTGGGGTGATTCGCGCAAAGGCGGCATTTACGGCCGGTGACACGACCTCGGCATGGAGGTCCGGCGCCCCGTAGAGGGCGATGGCCAGAGACAGTGCGCCGGCAAGCCAGCGGAGGATCACTTTTTCCCTCCACGCAGACGTTTCCAGAGCGCTCTGACGGGCCATGTCAATATGAGCACGATAGGATTGTTGGCGAGGGCTTCGACGGCGTGCTTCAGAGGGGGAGGGGCGGCGATGCCCTCGGCGGGATATTTCGCCTTAAACTCGGCGCTTCCCGCGAGGGCGGCGCTCGCAATGAAGACGATCGTTTGGGCTTTCGCTTTTCCAGACCAGATCGCGATCGCCAAATCCAGAGACTGTTGGAGACAGAAGATGAGCCAGTATGCGGTCATCGATCCGGTAGCGAACACGGGCCCGGCGAGAAGAAAGAAAAGGTCTCGGAGCTGCTGGATGCCGGACTGCTGCCAACGTTTGATCGAGCCTTTCGCATACAGCGCGTTGAGGGAGTTGTATCCGAGCACTCCGAAGAACGTTCCGAAGATGGATGTGACAGTGATGTCCTTCAAGTACTCAATGCTCCACGGCGGCGTCACGCTCGTTGGGTCCGTGGACCAGGTCAATAGGCGGTACAAAGAACCGGAGCCTTGCACGTAGCCGAGGTTGAAGAACATTTGGTAGTTGAAACCGCGGCTCTTGACGAGACCTTCCTGGAAGTTGTTCCAGCTCTTGAGGAAAAATCCATGAAAAATCTGCTGGAGCGAGCTGAGGCCGATGAGGCCGATCAGCGCGATCGGGTGGGATAAACCGATCGCGGCCCAATAGACCCCGATCGCGGTGACGAGGGGAAATGACTTGGTCGCGAGGCCGCCGAGTATCTCGCTTGGCAAGGGCTTGACCAGCGAGTCGGAGAACAGCTTCGCGAGGAATTTGACCTCGCCCAAAAGCCTGGACGGCGTGAAGTCAAATGATGGGGGTGCTGGCGCCTGCTCCGTCGGAGCCTCGGAGGGGGGGGTCTGCGGGTGCCAGTCGACGGCGAGGCTTTCCTGATCGATATTCTTTTCCAATCCTCCATGACGAAGAAGCGCGGCGATCTTGGTTGTGTGGACTTCGCTAAGCCCCGACGGGTCGCCCTTCGCCGTGAGCAGGCGAAATTGTCCGTTGAGCGAGGCCGCCTCGGAGAGGCTGATTTCGGTCATCGGCTGTCCGTGGCGAACGACAAAGATCTTAAGGTTTTCTGGGTCGAGGGGCATCCCGTCGGCGGAACTTCTTGCGCTTCCATCGAACAATTCCGGGAGGTTTTCTACGGGGTATGCGGATGACGACGGCGTCTCTCCCTCGGCCGCGGCGGCGCGAGGAGAGTCGGTCTTGGCGCCGACGTGCCGCATGATTCGGGGGATTTCCAAGAGCGTGGCCGTCGGCGACTTCATCCGAGCGTTGGGCGTGGGAGACGGGCGGGAGGCGGTCGCCAACGTCGAGAGAGGGACGGTCACGGTGAGAATGGGGGAAGCGTTCTGGATAGAGATAATCGGGACCGTGGGATGAGCAGTCCTGACGGGGGCGATGCGGGAAGTGGAAACGGTCAATGAAAACCCGGAGGTCGGTATAGTGGCCGATATCAGAATCGCGACTATTCCTGCGGGTTTCATGATCTGCTGAGATTGTAGCCGGGGAAGCCGGGGCCACCCAGGGGCTAGGGTCCTATATGGAAGGTGTCTTTAGGCCTACACCAGATTGCCGCGATAGACTGACGTTGGAGGGCGGGAAGAAATCGGGCTAACGGAGGTTGTTGTCGAGCAAACGTAGGATTTCGGCCACGCTCCAGGCTTGCGCCCGCGTGCCGCCGCGATTTTGGGTGGGTCCAGGGGTTGAAAAGATCGGGGCAAGACCTTCGGGATCATCCATCGAGAAGCTCTTCAAAGAGGGATCGTAGGCGCCCCCGTCGTAAACTTCCGGCAGGGAGCTTTCGGGAACGCCGACGAGATCCTCGACAAGCGGGGTGATCAGCGCGCGGGTTTCCAAAGCGGCTCGTTGCGGACTCCATCCCATGTCGCGACGCACCTGAGCCAGAGCTTCGGCGAAAGCCCCCATCAACCAGGGCCAGACGGAGCCCTGGTGGTATGCCCGGTCCTTTTCAGACGGAGGTTTCCACGTGTCATAGCGAGCATGATAACCGCTGTCTCGGTCGGAGAGGGTTCGAGGGCCTTTGCGGGTCAGAAGGTCTCGAGTCGCCGCGAGGACGACCGCCCGGCGTCGCTCCGGCGTCAGCAAGTCGCCGCCGCGGCTGACCGCGAACAGCATGTTCGGCCTGATCGCGCCGCCGTGCGGGTCGCCTTCGACGACGTCGCGCAGGGCGCCGCCGGTTTCTCCCCAGGCTCGGCGGTTCTCCTGCGTGACAAACCAAAACTTCTCGTTGAACGAGGCCCGGACCTTGTCGGCCAGGGCGTCATTCGCCGCTCCCTTTCGGGGATTATGCAGCCGGCGGTCGAGGTCGGCCATGAACCTCAGGTTCGCGTACCATAGGGCGTTGATCTCGACCGTTTTTCCGTTTCGCGGCGTGATGGGTCTGTCCAAGCCTCCCGGGTCGGCGTCCATCCATGTAGCCTGGGCTGGCGTCACAATGAGGCCATCCGTGTCCATGAATATCTTATTGTCGCGTCCGTAGCGTTTATAGACCGTTCCTTTCTTGTAGGCCGTCATAATCCGGCGCAGGACCGGGGCCAATTCAGAGACGAACGCCCAGTCCCGAGTCGCTTCGACATAAGACTTGACCGCTTGCACATACCACATTGGAGCGTCGGCTGTGTTGTATTCCACCTCTCTTCCCTGGCCTATTCGATTCGGAATGAGGCCGTCTCGCTCAAAATCCGCAAAACGGCGTAAAACGCTCTTCGCCTCGTCAAAACGTCTCGTCGAAAGCAACAGTCCCGGCAGCGAGATAAACGTATCGCGTCCCCACTCTTCCATAAACCAGTCGAGGTTCGCGGCCCAGATCTGAACGGAATCGTCCTTGATTTTGACGAAAGAGCTGGCCGCTGCATGGAACGCCGCGCGCACCGCCCCGGGATCCTTCCAGACTCCGCCTTCCTTGATCGCCTTCAATGCGCGGAGCTGAGGTCGCGCGTCGGAGCGAACCCTATTCGAGTAATCGGCGTCTTCCGGCAGAGGAATGCGATAGCGCCAGGTGGATAATCCGTTGCGCATTTCCTTGACCCTGAACGGATCGCGCCATTCGTCGCCGAGAGTGTAGGCGATGAATTTCGCGGTTTTTCCCGAGGACGGTTCGTGCAGGGCCGAGAAGTATCGGGCGAGGAAATCCGGGATGCGGTCGTCATCGTGAGAGCTTGCTTTTTTCCAGTCGCCGCCAACGGTGACAAAGCCGAGGCGTCGCGCGGCCTGATCCTTGCCTTCAAACGCTTCCGCCAAGGGAAAAGCGCCTCGTTCTGAAAAAACCCCGCTCAGCGCCGAGACGAAATCATCGCCGGGCTCATCGCCGCTGGCGAGTTGTCCGTTTCCGAACTGGTAGGCGAAATGAAGAGCGTCGGCTCGCGCGCCGTCGAATCCGAAATCGAGCCAATGTCGATAAGGGGCGAGAGCCGCCGAATATCCGTTCTTTTTGAGTTCCGACCACCGCCACAAGGCGAGGTCTTTCCAATCCTCATGGACCCAGCGATTGACGATGCCGGGATTGCGCGTGTGAAGGTCGGTAAAACGCTCGGGATGCTTCCAAACATCGACGGAGTTCTTCGCTCGGAACATGGGTATGTCGAAAAGGACTCTCCCGCCGGCGGCGTGGACCTCGGAGAGAGCGGATTTCAGTTGTCCGTGGGCTAGCCACTGGGACCAGCGGCGCACCGCGACGAGTTCGGTGAAACCGGGCTTGGCGCGAGCCTTGCGCTGATCCTGCGCGGTCCAATGTATCGGGGTTTTCCCGATCAACGAGGATAAAGAAACGAATTCGGCATAGTCATCGAGCCAAGAGGCGTTTTTGG
The DNA here is from genome assembly GCA_038060535.1 of Elusimicrobiota bacterium. Lineage (GTDB taxonomy): Bacteria > Elusimicrobiota > Elusimicrobia > UBA1565 > UBA9628 > GWA2-66-18. The sequence continues at coordinate 32,165 of JBBTHA010000005.1, forward strand.
TTGAGAATTCAGAGAAATCCCGAGCCCGCGACGATGCCGGATCCTTCATGAAGCGAGCGTAGGCCCTGCGGGCGACCTCGGACTCTCTGGCGCGCAGGGAGGCATAGTCCACGGATTGGGAGGGAGCGATGAGTCGGGCGGCGAGAAGGGGATCGGTCCGAACCTCGTCGACGGAGGACCAATCGATATGATCTTCATTCAATGCGAATAGACTGACGGGCGCATAAGGGCTTTCCTCGAGCGTCGCAAAATGAGGCAGGAGCAGGACGACACCCACGCCCTGTTTTGACAGTTCATCGCGATAATAGCGGCCCAGATCGAGGTATTTTCCTACGCCCGGGTCCTTGTTTTTTTGTGAGCGGAGCGCGTAGAGCGGAACGGTGACCGCGGTGTTGATCGCCGACGCATCTTTCCACCAACTCGAATCTGCGGCGGCGGCGAGGGACGCACCTGGCGCGTTGGCGGGCAAGGATAGGATTGGCGAGCCGAGAGTGTTGTGCGGGGATATCCTCGGAAGGTTGGAGCCAGCTGCGTCCGGGTTGCCTGTCTGGTCGTCTGGAATTACCGAGGCGGTCTGCTCCCGGCTTGCATCATCGGACTTTTTTTCTCTGCCGTCGAACAGTTCGGAAAACAGATCGAGAGCGAGTTGGGGATCGGACGCCACAGCCGGTTCGGAGGCGGACAGGGCGTTCGAGAGCGTGGATTGCTTCGTCGGCGGGACGGCATTGAGGGTGAGCGTCCGGTCAAGAGAAATCAGCCGGCCCGGAAGGGGAGGCGGGGTTCTGGACGCGGGGAGGGCGATGGGGAGGGCTCCGGTCGTTCCGGAGAGAGGCGCATAAGAGGCGGTTCTGCCGAGGGAGACGGAGGTGTTGAGAGAAAATGACGATGTCGCAATCGATGCGACCAGGAGAACCGCGATGGCCCACGGGCGTCTCATAGCTTTCCCGGATTGTAGCTCGGCCGGAGGGAACTCCCTAGAGGCTTGGGACCTACTCGGGGTCAGACTTTTGGCCTAGAGTGTTTTCCGGCCGAAACGGCGAACCCGGGGAAAGCCGGCTTTCTCTCAGTCGCGAAGGGAGCGGTTCAGTGTTCAGAATTTAGAAGCGCGCGGCGCAGGCCACGCCCACCGACTCGGCGGAGAAGGATCCGCCGCGAAGTCCCCACGCGGTGTTGAGCGACAGGGGGAAGCCTTTCTTTGAAAACCGCAATTCGGCCACGCGGCCTTCGCCGGACTGCGCGGTCTCCCGCAGAGCGTCCCCCGTCGGAGAATCCAAATCCACGCGGACGGAACCGAACGTCCAGTCCGCGCTTAAGCCGGCGACGTAGAGGTATGCGCTGCCTAACGTCGCGGCGGACGCCAGGAATTCGGCGTCCCAGTTGCCGGGGTTGAGGGCGTAGACGCCGGAGGCTTGCCCGAAGCGCTCCAGTTGGTAGCGTTGGAGCAAGGTGTCGGCGACGGCGTCTATGGAGGCCCGCTTTTCCTCCTCCAAAGCGATGTTGCGCCAAACGGCCAGCGCGGCGGGCGAGGAGGTCGGAGCGCTGGGGCGAGACGCAAGAATGCGCCGGGAGGCCCGGGCCTGGCGTTTCTTGAGGTTCTCGGTGAACAGCCGATCGGAGGACCCCACGGGGACGGCGCTCATGCTGCGCGAGAGCCGCCCGGGCAGCAGGGCGGCGAACAGGTGGCCCCGAACCAAGCCGTAAACGCCGTCGGCGACCGTTTCCACCCCTTGGTAGACGGGGCCGGCGGCCTGCCAGGTCTCATCGGCGGCGCGCGCCACCGACGCCGCCAAGAGCAGAAGGCCCGTTGCCAGCACCGCGGTTCTATGCGTGTAAACGATCATCAGCGCAAGTATAGGTGAAAGCGGCGATTTAAGCTACCGCCGTACGGTAAAGATTTCATTAAAGTTCGGTAAACGGGGGCGCAGGACCCGGGACCTTGTCGCGGGGCGCGGAGCCTGTTACAATGGCGGCGAAATGATTTTTCGAGCGGTGCTGTTCCTGATTCTCCAGGTTCCGGTTTCGGCAGAGTACGACCGTTCGTATTGGGACGCGCGCTACTATGACGCCAAACGCGCCGGGCGGGCGTATTCCCTGCCGCCGGCCATCCATTACACTCACGAGGAGCAATGGCGTCGGTATAAGCAGCAACATGAGGATGAAATCAGGCGCACCAGCGCCCAGGCGGCGCAGCAGAGCACGCCCGCCCGCCCGCCGGCCTCCGTTTATACCAGTCAAACCGCGGAGTCCAATCCCATCCAGTCGCCGTATCTTTCGGGCCCGCCGGGCAGAGCGGAAGTCACTGAGTTCAAAGACACGTTCACCGAAGTGGTCTCTCGGTTCGTGGCGGCCAAGTCGGCCCGGGGCAAAGGGGAGTTCCTTGTAAAGGATGATCGCTCCGGGGAGACGTTGCGATTGAAGCTGCAGCATATTCACGCGGATCGTCTGCGTTATCACTCTACCAGGCGGGTCTCGGGCTGCGTGAATTTTGAAACATTGGCCGGACCGAAAAGGGAGGTGGACCTTGATTTCGAGTTGAGCAAGGATTGGGATTGGGACGTGTCGCGCATATTCATTCACGGCATCAACGGCCGCGAGCGCTACGCCTACGACGCCAACAATATCCGCGCCGCCAATCGGACGGCGGCTTTGGCCCGCGTTCCCCGTCCGCGGGCGCCGGCGCATCTGTCTGCTGACGTTCGCATGGGAGAGCCGTCGGGAGAGGAGTCCGCGGGGATCGTTGCGACCGTGACCAATGCCGGTCCGGGGCCGGCGTATTCCGTGCGTCTGCATTTGGAGGTCAATTCCGCGCCGACTGGCGTCGCGCTGCCTGAAGACACTCTGTTTGGCGACTTGAGGCCGGGTCAATCCGAGGCCAAGATCGTTCCCGTGACCGTGGCCGAGGGCGCGGCCGGCGGCGCGGTGCGCGTCGTGGCTTCCGTCATCGAAGCCAACGGCTTCGACACCGAGCCGGTGCTCGTGGAGTTCAACGCGCACCCCGTCTTGCGGCCGCTTCTGAGCGTGTCGGCGGCGTCGGTGGACGGCGGAGTCGTCAAACCGGGGGAGACGGCCCGTCTGTCGGCGACCATCGTCAATTCGGGCAAGGCCCCCGCCTTGGGCGCCAAGGCGGCGCTGCGTCTGGGCGGCAAGGACATGTTCATGTCCGGAGATTCGTCGGTTCTCCTGGGCGACATCGCCCCGGGAGAGAGCAAGGAGGCCGCGTTCGAATTTTTCGTCAATCGCCGGGTCGGCGGCGGCGTCGCCTTGCCGATATTCCTGTCCGCCTCCGACGCCCGCGACCGCCACGGGTTTTCGGAGTTGTCTTTGCCCGTGACCATGGGTCAGGCCGCGGGACCTTTGCGCGTGATGTCCATCGGGGGCCAGCGCGCTCCCGTCGCGCCGCCCTCCGTCGACATGCCCCCGGTCGCGCGCACCCCCCTGGATTCCCAAGCATTCGCCGTGGTGATCGGCATCGAGTCCTACAGGGACGTTCCCGGCGTGGAATTCGCCGCCCGCGACGCCCAGTCGGTTTATGAATATCTCGTCGGGTCCATGGGTTTCAAACCGGAGAACGTCGTATTGCTGAAAAACGAGCGCGCGGGCCATTCCGATCTGGCGACGTACTTGGGACCTTGGCTGGCGGATCGGGTGTCCGGGACGAAGAGCCGCGTGTTCATCTACTATTCCGGCCACGGCACGGTCGATCCTAAGACGGGAAATCCCTCGCTTGTTCCTTACGACGGCGATCCTTCTTACCCCGAGACCAAGGGATTTCCTTTGAAAGACCTGTATGCGTCCTTGGGACGTTGGCCAGGCGCGGAGACGATCGTCGCGCTGGACTCGTGTTTTTCCGGGCTGGGAGGCCGTTCAGTCGTTCCTCACGGCTTGAGGCCGCTGATTCCGGTCAGAGACGCCGCGATTCCCGCCAATGTCGTCGTGCTCGCGGCTTCGGGTGCGGACCAGGTCAGCGTCTCCTATCCCTCGGGACGGCATGGGTTGATGACCTATTACCTCCTCAATGGGCTGGGCGGAGCCGCCGACGCCAATCGCGACGGGAAAATCACCACCCTCGAATTGTTCGGCTACCTCGGCCCCGCCGTGGAGGCCGAAGCGCGTCGCCGGCACGTCGAGCAGCGGCCTCGCCTGGCGCCGTCCCCCGAAGTCATCGGCGGGCGCGGGTCCCGCGTGTGGATCGTTCGTTAGATTCACCCTCGGCGTAGGCTATAATCATGAGATGCAGGTTTCGAGGGTCGGCGTCCTTTTGGCGCTTTTGTCCGCATGGCCCGCCGGGGGGGCCGTGGTTCTGGAGCGCCCGGCCTCGTCGGTCCGGGTTTCTAGGGTCTCCGGGAAGAACCTTCCCTTATACCGCCGGAACTCGCTCCAGGGTAAATCCTCGACGGGGTCCCTGCGCCCTCCGAAAGGGCGCTCCAGCTCCAAGTTCGGCTGGAGGCGCCATCCAATTTTTGGCGATATGCGCCGTCATAGGGGAATCGATTTTCCCAAGCCCTATGGAACCCGGGTCTACCCGATGCTCAAAGGGATCGTCAAATTCGCGGGCTGGAAGCGGGGTTACGGCTGGGTGGTCGAGCTGCGTCACCGCGGCGGCGCGCGCACGATTTACGGGCATCTGGCGCGTGTGTACGTGCTGCGCGGACAAAAAGTCGACCGGACCATGGTGTTGGGCACCGTCGGCAGTTCGGGGTATTCCACCGGTCCGCACCTTCACTTTGAGTACCGCAATGCCGCGGGGCAGGCCGTCGATCCGCGGCATCTGCTGACGATGCGATGATGAAAGCTCTTGCGGCGGCGTTTATTTTGACCGCGTGCTCCGGGGTCCTGTCCGCGCAGCCGGCGTCCATTCCTTTGGTCCTCTTTCCGGAGGAGACGCGGGATTTTTCATCGTGGATTCGTGATGAGGGCTGGAAAATCATGCGCGAGCAGCCTCGCGACTGGGGGGTCGGAGGGGGCGCGCTTCATCTCGTCAGCCGGGGAAACTCGGTGCTGATGGGCATCGAACGCGGGCTCCCGGTCGATCTCGAGAGAACGCCGATTCTCCGCTTACGGCTGAAGGTCGTCTCCGTTCCGCGAGGGACGGACCTGTCCCGAAAGTCCGGAGACGACGCCGCTTTTCGCGCCTATCTCGCTTTCGACAAGGGAGGGGGTTTTTTCACCCCGCCGCACACGATCGCCTATACGTGGTCCGAGAAGGAGGCGGCAGGGACGGTCATCGCCAGTCCTCACTACTCGAATGTGCATTACATCAGCCTGGGCCTGGGCCCCACGCCCGGCGATGAATGGGTCGTCGTGGAACGGGATGTCGTCGCCGACTACCGGGCGCTTTTCCCCGGCGAAGCTCGCGCGCCCGTTCTCAACGGCCTCGCCTTGAAGTGCGATACCAACGACACGAAAACCTTCGCCGAATCTCGGCTTTCCGTCATCGAACTCAGGGGCCGTTAGCCCTGAATCTTCGTGCGCTCTCTGCTGATGAGGGAGCTGCGTTCGGATCGTCCCTTGTCGGGATCGCTCGGGTTTGACCCT
>JBBTHA010000006.1:0-7335 GCA_038060535.1 Elusimicrobiota bacterium
AGGCGACGCCGAGGCCAAGATCAGGCGAGGCGGACGGATCATCCCCATGACTCGCTGCGGATTTTCTCCGCGCGCACGCCCTGGCCGCGCAATCCGGCGGCCAGTTCTTGGACCGCGGCCGCGCCGCCGCAAAGAAAATACGTCGCGGTGCGGTCCGAGTCGGCGGCGGCGATCTCGGCGGGCCGCCAGGCGCCCTGGCGTTGGTGGACGCGGGTCGCCTTCCAGCTCCCGTACTCCTGGGAAAAATAAAAATCCTGCGATGAGTCGGCGGAGATAAACAAAGTGATCCGCCCTTTGCCGAGCAAAGTCATCGAGCGAAACGGCGCGATGGCGCTTCCCGCGCCGACGAGAATGGCGTGGCCCTCGCCTCTCCACGTCCACCCTCCGTAGGGACCTCGGGCGCGGATTTGGTCCTGGGCCTGGGGCGTGAGCGCGAACAGGCGCTTGGAAAATCCGCCCCCCTCGGCGACGGCGATTTCAAAAAACGACGCGGCATCGGCGGGAGACGAGCACAGCGAGTAGGCGCGCCACGTTTCGCCCGCATCGGGAAACGAGAGCATGAGGAACTGTCCCGCGCTGAACTCAAATTTCGGCCATGAAGAAAACCGCAGCAGCTTGAGGCGGGGTCCCAGGGGGGTCGCGTTCAACAGCCGCGGCCAGAACACCTGAGGGGCGGCGCTCATGAGACTTGAGCCGCGACCCAACGGAGGTAATCCGCGGATCCGTCGACGACGGACAGGCAAATCAGTTCCGCGTTGGAGTACGGATGATGCGTCTTGATCCAGCCTTTGAGCTGAGCGACCTTTTTTCGGGTGGTTTTGACGACGAGAAGGCATTCGGGGTCGCGGTGGAGGCGGCCCTGCCAGCGATAGTGCGAGATCAGGCCGGGCACGACGTTGACGCAGGCGGCCAAGCGCGCGGCGACCAGTCCCTTGGCCAGCGTTTGAGCCTTCCGGCCCTTGGGAGCGGTGATCAAGACCACGAGGACCTTCTCGGAGAGCGGACTCATCGCGGGCAAGCTAACGGTAGGTCAAGGAGCCGACGACATGAATCTTGAGCAAGTTCGAGGCTTTGTGCTTGGCGGTGCCTCCGGCCGTGACCAGCGTGGTCTCGCCGCTTTTGACCACGCCGTTTTTGAGCAGGATGCTTTCGCCGTAGCCGAGCATTTCGTCGGTCGTCTTGCCGAGAGGGCAGATCAGCGGCGTGATGCCCCAATAGAGGGCGAGCTGGTTGTAGGTCGACTTGAGCGGGGTCATGGCGTAGATCGGGGCGTTGGGGCGGTACTTGGACATGATGCGCGACGACCAGCCGGTCATGGTGTAGACGACGACCGCTCGGGCGCCGGTCACTTCGCAGGCGTCGTGCGCCGCGCGAGCCAAAGCGTGGGCGAACCCCGTTTCCGGTGAGTCGAGCAGGCCGTGGGGGATCATGCGATAGCGGAAATTGGAGGCCTCGGAGCGGCGGATGATGTCGGCCATGACCGTCACGGTTTCCACGGGGTAGAGGCCGATGGCCGACTCTCCCGAGAGCATGACGACGTCCGCCCCGTCATAGATGGCGTTGGCCACGTCGGAGGCTTCGGCGCGCGTGGGCTGGGCGCTGGCGATCATGCTTTCGAGCATTTGCGTGGCGACGATGGAGAGCTTGCCTTTGTCGTTGGCCTTGCGCACCAGCGCCTTTTGCACGGCGGGAACTTCCGCGGCCGACAACTCGACGGCGAGATCGCCGCGCGCGATCATGATGCCGTCGGCGGCCTCAAGGATGTCGTCGATGCGCTCGATGGCCAGGGGATGTTCGATTTTGGCGATGATGCGCGTGGGCGCGTCGGCCCGCTGGATGAGCCTGCGCACGCGCTGAATGTCGGTTGAAGAGCGGACGAAGGAGAGCGCGACATGGTCGACTCCCACCTTGAGACCCATCTCGAGATCCTTGAGGTCCTTGGTCGTCAACGCCGGCAAATCGATATCCGCTCCGGGAAGGTTGATGCCCTTGTGCTCCTTGAGTTTCCCCCCCACGATCACTTCGCAGTCCACCCATCCGGCTCCGGTCTTGAGAACCACGAGGCTGATCGAGCCGTCATCGAGGCGGATCTCCATCCCTTTTTTGACCGTTTGGGGAAGCTTCTTGAACGAAGTCGAGAATTGCTCCGCGGTGCCGGGGATGTCCGACGATGTGATGCGCGTGCGCGCCCCTTTTTTCAAGACGATGGGTTCGCCGTTGCGCAAGCGTCCCACCCGCAGGCGCGGACCTTGCAGGTCCAAGACGACCGAGCAGGCGCGGCGGCTGCGCCGCGAGAGCGAACGGATCATATCCACGTTCTTGGCGAGTTCGGCTTGGGAGGCGTGCGAGCAGTTGAGGCGAAAGGCGTCGACGCCCGCGGCCAGCAGGTCGAGCATGATCGGGGGTTTGGCCGAGACGGGTCCCAGAGTGGCCAGAATCTTCGTAAATTTCTCGCGGCGCGGGGCCGGCTTATGTCCGTTGTTCATCGTGAGCACAGGTTCTTCCTTAGGTTGACGCCATTGACCGGCGAGACGACGCCTTTTTCCGTGACGATCGCCGTGACCAAGGCATGGGGGGTGACGTCGAAGCCGAAATGGCGGGCTTTGGCTCCCTTAGGAGCGATCGGCCAGCCGCAGACCGTCACGACTTCATCGGCCGAGCGCTCCTCGATGGGAATTTGATCGCCGTGGGCCGTGCGCAGATCCACCGTGGTGCTGGGCGCGACGACATAGAACGGGATGCGATGGTGCTTGGCCAGGATCGCCAGGGCGTAGGTGCCGATCTTGTTGCAGACGTCGCCGTTGGCCGCGATTCGATCGGAGCCGACGATCACCGCGTCGATGCGGCTGGTCTTCATGAGATGCGCCGCGCTATTGTCGGTGATCAAGGTCGCGGGAATTTTTGCCTGCATCAGCTCCCAAAGAGTGAGCCTGGCGCCCTGGAGATAGGGTCGGGTTTCGCACGGGTAGACATGTTCGATCTTCCCGTGCAGCCAGCCCGCCCGGATCATTCCCACCGCGGTGCCGATGCCGGCCGTGGCCAGAGCGCCGGCGTTGCAGTGCGTGATGACCCGTGAGCGCTTCTTGAGCAGGGCCGAGCCCAGCTCGGCCATCGCGGCGTTGAACGAGAGGTCGTCGGCGCAATACTGGACGGCCGCGGCGGACATGCGTTTGGACAGCGTCGACTGCGAGCCCGCGCGGGCGACTTCAAGCATATGGTCCAAGGCATGCATGAGGTTGACGGCCGTCGGGCGGGCGCGGCGCAAAATCGGTTCCGCCTTGAAAACATCGCTGAGTCGGTTTCCGCGGGCGGCCAGGGCCATGCCGTAGGCGGCCGCGCAGCCGATGAGCGGCGCCCCCCGAAGGACCATGTCTCTTGTCGCCTTGGCGACGTCGGCCGCCGTGCGGCAGGTCGCGTAGCGGACGGTGCGGGGCAACAGACGCTGGTCCAGGACCACGAGCCGGTCTTTTTTCCAAAGGATATGCTTGATGGGGTCTTTTCGTAATGCCTTCATGATCAGTGACGCCGTCGGATTATAGCTTTTCATCGTTCGATGGCCGAAACGGGGCGAGGGCGAACAGGGCTGAGCCGCCCTGTTCGCCCTCGATCGCTGCGCGCGCTGGCAGGCGCGCCTCGCGCTAGGGGATCGACTCCATCACCCGCTTGAGCTGTTCCTCGGTCTTGCCTACGATCTCGACCGTTTTCTCACGGCCGTTGGCTCCGCGAAGAATACTCACGCGCTTGCCGGAAACCTCGAAAAATTCGGCGAGGTAATCCTTCAACGCGGCGTTGGCCTTCTCGTCGACCGCCGGGGCGGCGACTTTTACCCGCAGCACGCTGCCGATGCGGCTGACCACTTCGTTTTCGGTGGCGTTAGGAATGACGCGCACTTTCACGATCATGCAGGGGCCTCCATTGTTGCCGGACTAGGGTGCGAAAAAATTTGAGAGCCTATGCGGACGAGATCGGCGCCTTCTTCGATCGCGATCTCAAAATCCCGGCTCATGCCCATCGAGAGCTTGCCTCCCGGCAGGTGTCGATCCCTCAATTCGCGCAGAAGACGAAAGCTCGGCCTGACGGCTTCCACAGGATCGACGTGCGGCGCGATGCCCATCAAGCCCCGGACGTCGAGAGACCGGCAGTTCTTGAGCGCTTCCAGCAGACTGGGCAAGCGCTCCGGCGTCACTCCCGACTGCGTCTGAATTTCGGAGAGTTTGACCTGGATCATGACTTCGAGCGCGCGTCCCGAGCCGAGCAGCGCGGCGTCAAGGGCTCGCGCGACTTTCTCGCTGTCGATCGAGTCGACGGCGTCGAACAGCGCGGCCGCTTTTTTCGCCTTATTGGTTTGAAGATGTCCGATCAGGCGCCAGCGGACCTTCGCGGCCAGTTCTCCGAGGGAGAGTTTTTTTCTCTCGGCGTCTTGGACGCGATTTTCTCCGACCTCGCAGAGGATGCCCGATGACAGGGCTTCTCTCACCTGCGAGAGTGATGCGTACTTCGTGACCGCGACCATCGTGATCGCCGCGCCGTCTCGCTGAGCTCGTTTGGCGGCGCTGTCGATGCGGTAGCGGATTATTTTTATGTTGTCAATGAGCACCGAGCACGGACATTATAGCACAGAATGCGGATCGCGAAACAATCTGCCTGGGCCCAAGGACCTACCTGTCGGGCGGCTGAAGGGCCCTTGTTGGGCCGCGGCACGAGCCCGAAAACCGCCGGCTCCGGAGTCGTTGCGCGATGGTTTGCGCAAACCCTGCGCGGAAATTGAAGGTTGTTTTAGGAACGTTGAATCAGCGCTTCAAATGATCCTTCACATAGGACGGGATCTCGCCCTCAAAATAGGTTTTCACGCCCTCCCATGAGGCGGGCGTCAACATCTTGGGCGTCGGGTCCTTTTCGGCATCTTCAAAGTACACCAGCGCCCGGGCCGCTTGTAGGGGGAAATCAGCGTGGCGAGGGAATTTCCGTTCGGCCGTCGCCATGACTTGCTCCAAGCCTATGTGCCGGCAAAGCGCGTAAAGATCGATGAAATCCTTCTTCGAGCCTCGGCCTAAGACGGCGCTGAGCTTCATTGCCGCGATGTCTTCAAGCGAGGCTATGGTTAAACCCCGCCAAGTTTGGACGCGGCCCAACATGGGAGTGGCGTAGTGGAATAGGCTGACCATCGTGCCGCCAAGATCAAGATGACATGTCCCGTTTTTTTCTTCCTTGATCTTCAGCGAGCCGGAAGCCTGTAAAGCCTCAAAGAGAACGCGGCGCTGTTCTGAGCCAAGAGGGTTGTCGGCCGAGAACAGATCGAGGTCCAAAGACATCCGGTGGCCCAACCATAAAGCCAGCGCGGTCCCTCCGGCGAGATAAAACTCTCTCGTCGCCGCGGCGATGCGCGCCGCCGCCGCATGGCCCGCTTTATTGAGAACTTCGTCGTGCCACTTCAAGAGGCGGCCTCCCGCCAAGGGTCGGCCAGGCGCCATGAGGCAAGCGGCCTGGGGGTTGTCTTGAAAAACAGCGACCAAAATCTGAGCGATCGAGCCGACAGAAGGCGGCTTCCCTCATGAGTGACGACGCGCCGTATGTCTCGAGTCGGATAGCGTTGCAGCAGCCATCTGACATCTTTTCGTCCCCCGCCTTCGAGGACACGCGAGATGATCAGCACGTCGTCCTTGCCCGCGTTGAGTTCTTTCGTCTCGTATTCCGGGAATAAATGCTTCAAGCGCGCCGGCAGGGGATGCGTCGTCAAGGGCTTCAGCGCCAGCGTCTCTATGGCCGCGTAATCGAGCAGCCATTCACCCAGCAGTTTTTCCGGCGCGCCTAGGCGTCCCGCCATCAGGAGGCGATAGACCTGCCGCCGGGTGCGGCGCAGCCGCTTGCAAGCGGCCGTGACCGTCGCGACGCGGCGGGGTGGTCTTGGCGCTTTTTCCAGCCAGAGCGCGCCCGAGCCCTCTTGCCTCAGCGTCAAAAATAACTTCATGTCATATATTATGACTCAAAATATTGAAATCGTCAAGACGCTTTTTCGGACATAGAAAAGCCCCCCGGCTCTTTCGAGCCGAGGGGCTATCCTGCGTCTGTTCCCGGTCCGGCCTATCGAGGCCGGACGATTCGGGAATTAATACATGTCGCCGCCGTGCTGGTGGCCGGCTCCGGCCATCGCGGGCTCCTTCTTCTCCGGGATGTCGGAGACGAGGACCTCGGTGGTCAGGATGGTGCCGACGATGGAGACGGCGTTCTCAAGGGCGGTGCGGGTGACCTTGAGCGGATCGACGATGCCGGCCTTGAACAGGTCGACGTACTCGCCGGTGGCGGCATCGAGGCCGATGCCGCTGCCCGAAGACAGGATCTTCTGCACGACGACCGAGGCTTCCGCGCCGGAGTTGTCGGCGAGCTGGCGAATCGGAGACTGGAGCGCGCGCCGCACGATCTGGCCGCCCGTCGTCTCGTCCTCGTCGCTGCCCTTGAACTTGTCCAAGGACTCGCCCGCGCGCAGCAGCGCGACGCCGCCGCCCGCGATCATGCCTTCCTCGACGCCGGCGCGGGTCGCGTTGGACGCGTCCTCGACCTTCGCCTTCTTGGCCTTCATCTCGGTCTCGGTGGCCGCGCCGACGTTGATGACCGCCACGCCTCCCGAGAGCTTGGCCAGGCGCTCCTGCAGCTTCTCGCGATCGTAATCGGACGTGGTGTCCTCGATCTGGCGGCGGATGGCGTCCGCGCGCTTCTTGATTTCCGTCTTCTCGCCGGCGCCGCTGACGATGGTCGTGTTGTCCTTGTCGATGACGATGCGCTTGGCCCGGCCCAGCATGTCCAGGCCGACTTTCTCGAGCTTATGGCCGAGCTCCTCGGAAATGACTTGGCCATGGGTGAGAACGGCGATGTCCTGGAGCATTTCCTTGCGGCGATCGCCGAAGCCCGGGGCCTTGACGGCCGCGCACTTCAGGGTTCCGCGCAGCTTGTTGACCACGAGTGTGGCCAAGGCTTCGCCTTCCACGTCCTCGGCGAGGATCAGAAAGGGCTTGCCGGTCTGCACGATCTTCTCGAGCACCGGGAGGATGTCGTTCATCGCGGAAATCTTCTTCTCCGTGATGATGATGTAGGCGTCCTCGAGAACGGTCTCCAGGCGCTCGGCGTCGGTGACGAAGTAGGGAGAGATATAGCCGCGATCGAACTGCATTCCCTCGACGACCTCGAGCGTGGTCTCCGACGACTTGCCTTCCTCGACGGTGATGACGCCCTCGTGGCCGACCTTCTCCATGGCCTGGGCGATCATGTTCCCGATCTCGACGTCGTTGGCGGAGATGGTCGCGACCTGGGCCTTCTCCTCCTTGGTCTTGACCGGGCGGG
>JBBTHA010000007.1:0-13537 GCA_038060535.1 Elusimicrobiota bacterium
CCGATATCTCGGCTTCCGGTCCTCCGTTTCCTTTATTTTTCTCTTCGCGATCAAAAAATACCGAAGTCGTGTCCCCGGACGGTCTTGCGGCCGTTGGCTTTAGCGCGCTTAGCGCTCTGCTCGAGATACCAATAGACGAGCCCATTGAGGCTCTCGAGCGCATCGCCAGCCGTGTTGCAGCCGGCCTTCTTAAGAACGGCTTTCGCTTTGCTGGCGATCACGAGCGGTTCCATTTTTTTTGCCATATCACCCTCCCTCATCAATTGGGGCGCACCGGCGGTCCCGGTCAATCCTATACAATCCGGCGGCGGCACGGGCCTATAATTTCACGCCCTGCTTTTCCGCCGCCATCACGATTTCGGCGCAGGCCTGAGCATCGGAGAGCGCCTCGTGGTGGTTGAGAGCGATCTTCAGTTTTTCGCAGACGTTGGGAAGCTTGGTGGGGTAGATTTTCCAAACGTCGCGCGCCAGCCTGACGGTATCGACGAAGCGGTGCGGGGGCTTGGGCAGCTTGGCGGCGGCGCAACAGGCGGTGAGCACGCCGTTGTCGAAGGGGGCGTTGTGGGCGGCCAGGAAGTGAGCGCCGTCTAGAATCGGGGACAGCTGGGGCCAGGTCTCGCCGAAACTGGGCTTGTCGGCGACGTGGCGCCACTCGATGCCGTGGATATGGGTGAACTCGAAGAAGAATCGGGGAGGCTGGATGAGCTGGACGATTTTTTTGGTGACGACCCCATTGTCCACCCGGACAAGGCCGACCGCGCACGCGGAGTCCGGCTCTCTGTCGGCGGTCTCGAAATCAATGGCGACGAAAATAGACATTTAGCGCCTCCCTTTCGCGAGACCGTACGCTTTATGAAGCGCCTTGAGCGCGGTTTCGCCTTGTGCGAGATCGACCACGCAGGAGACGCGCAGGTCCGAAGCGGAGATCATGTGGATATTGATCTTTTGTTCGGCCAAGGCCGAGAACATCCTGGCGGCGATTTTGGGGCTATGCCGAAAGCCGGTGCCGACCGCGGAAATCTTGGCGACCTGATCGTTGAGATCCACGCGTTCGGCGCGAAGCGTCCGGGCAGCGCCCTCCAGAGCCTTCTTGGCTTTGATCGCGAACGACTTCGGCGTCATGAAGGAGATGTCGTTGACGCCGTTTTGGGAGGGCGCGGATTGGATGATCATGTCGACGGGGATGTCTTGAGCGGCGAGCGCGCCGAGAATCTTGGCGGCCACGCCGGGTTGGTCGGGGACGCCGACGACGCTCAGACGAACCTCGCTTTTGTCGATGGCGAGACTAGAGACGAAGGCCTTTTCCAGCATCAGCTTCTCCTTGGCGACGACGAGGGTTCCAGACAAAGGGTGAAAGGCGGAGCGCACGTGAATTTCGACGCCGAAGCGCTCGGCGACCTCCAGGGACCGGGCCTGCATGACTTGGGCGCCGGATCCGGCCAGCTCGAGCATTTCTTCGAACGAGATACGCGCGAGCTTGCGCGCGTCATGGACGATTCTTGGGTCGGCGGTGTAGACTCCTTTCACATCGGAAAAAATCTCGCAGCGTCCGGTTTTGAGCGCCGAGGCCAGGGCGACTGCGGTCAGGTCCGAACCCCCGCGCCCCAGGGTCACCGTGTCGCCGTCGGCGGCCATGCCTTGGAAGCCGGCGACCGCGACGATGCGTCCGGCCCGAAGATGCTTCAAGATATTCCCAGTGCGCACGCGTTGGATTTGGGCGCGTGTGGGAGGGCCTATGGCGACGATTCCGGCCTGAGGGCCGGTCAACGAGACGGCGTCGAAACCCCGCGCTTTGCACCCCATGGCCAAAAGGGAAATGCCGACCTGCTCTCCGGTGGAGATCAGCTGATCGAGTTCGCGCTCGTCGGGAGAGGGCGTGATGCGCTCGGCCAGGGCGATCAATTCGTCGGTCATCTCTCCCGGCGCGGAGACGACGACGACCACGGCGTTGCCGCGCCTGTGCTCGGCGATCGCGCGTTCCGCGGCTCGTTGGATCTTTTCGGGGTCGGCGACGGACGTCCCTCCGAATTTCATGACGACGATGTTTTTTCTCGAATTCATGAACTCAGCGTTCGACTCGGATTCCCCGATGATCGACGGCCAATTCGAGGGCTCGAGCCGCGATGTTGTTTGTCGAGAAGGCGCGAACGATCGCCGCCCCCACCCGCCGCGCGCCGTCGCCGGTCACAAACGCGAAGACCGACGGACCGGAGCCCGAAAGAGCCGCTCCGGCCGCCCCGGCCTTGACCGCGGCCGACAGGGCCGCAGTCAGCCCGGGGATCAGACGAGCCCGGTAGGGCTGATGAAGGCGGTCGGCCATGAGCTCGGCGAGTCCGTGTTTGCGACCCGTTTCCAGGGCGCGCACCAGCATGATCGCGCGCGAGGAGTTGAACACGGCGTCGGACAAGCTGACCGTGCGGGGCAGCGCCCGACGGGCCGTTTTGGTTGAAAGTTGAAACTTGGGTATCCCGACCACCCCGTAAAACGAGGGATGAATATTGAGACGCGAGGCGCGCGAGCGGCCCCGCTCGAGAAGACTTGCGGTCAGTCCTCCATGAACACAAGGCGCGACGTTGTCGGGATGGCCCTCGAGCGCCACGGCTAAATCCTCGAGATCGTCCTCGGAGCGCTGCAGGGTTCCGAGCAGATGGGCGCCAGCCCAGAGGCCCGCGACCGCGCTGGCCGCCGATGACCCCAATCCTCGGGCCAGGGGGATTCGATTGCGCGCGGTGAAGACGAGGCGTCCCGGTAAACGTTTAGGCAGCACCATGCGCGCCGCGCGGACCAGCAGGTTCGTCGCGTTGCGAGGCAGACTCTCGGCGCCCTCGCCCTCGATGTTGACGATATCCGCGCCGCGTCCCTCCACCAGCTCGAGCGTGAGTTCGTTGCGCAGATCCAGAGCCAAACCCAGGCAGTCGAAGCCAGGACCGAGATTGCTCGTTGAGGCGGGGGCCGACACGAGGACCCGGGCGAGCGTTTTCATAGTTTGACGCTTCTTCCGGCCTTGACTCGCCGGATTTTTGGGGTGTAGCGCGACGTGATGCCGGGATCCTTCAGGCCGTGCCCAGTGAGCACGCAGACGCTCGTGCCCTGCGGAGCTTGACGGGATTTGGCGAGCTTTAAAAGGCCCGCGACCGACGCGGCCGAGGAGGGTTCGCAAAAAATCCCTTCCTCCCGGGCCAAAAGCCGGTACGCGGCGAGAATCTCCGAGTCGGTCACCGAATCGATCGCGCCGCCGGACTCGTCCCTGGCCAACAACGCTTGAGCCCAAGACACGGGACGTCCGATGCGGATGGCCGTGGCGACGGTCGCGGGATTGGCGACGGGTTTTCCCTTCACGAGCGGCGCTGCGCCCGCGGCTTGCCAGCCGAACATGCGCGGGGCGACCCCGCACTCCTGGTAGCCTTTCCAATGGGCGGTGATGTTTCCGGCGTTGCCCACGGGCATGAACTGATTGTCGGGAGCGCGACCGAGCTGCTCGACGATCTCGAAGGCGGCGGTTTTCTGACCCTCGATTCGAAAAGGGTTGGATGAGTTGACGAGGACGAAGCCGCAGGACTTAGCCGACTCAACGGCCATCGCCAACGCCTGATCAAAATTCCCGGAGACTTCCACGATTTCAGCCCCATGCATCACGGCTTGGGAGAGTTTGCCCGCCGCGACCTTGCCTTTGGGGAGAAACACCACGCAGCGAAGACCCGCTCTCGCGGCGTACGCCGCGGCCGAGGCGGACGTGTTTCCCGTCGAGGCGCACAGAACGCCGGTCGATCCCGCCTCCAGCGCCTTGGAGATCGCCAGGGTCATTCCCCGATCTTTGAACGATCCTGTCGGATTGGCGCCCTCTATTTTCAAGTGGATGCTGCCTTCCGGGAGGCCGGCGGCCCGCGCGAGACGATCGGCCCGCACCAAAGGAGTGCCTCCCTCTCCAAGCGTGATGACCGGGGTGGAGGATGAAACGGGAAGGCGCTCGCGCCAACGCGCGATCAGGCCGGTCACGACAGCATCCTCATCGCGCAATGGCGGGAGAAGACGGCGGGCAGTCCAAGGATGCGTTTGCGCGCCCGTTCAAAGCGTCCTCGCGCGGCCGGGTGGGTGGCGATCATCACCGGAACCGAGCGGCCCGCGATCGACCGGTCTTGATGGATCGCCGCGATCGACACGCCCTCGCGTCCGAGCGCGTCGGCGATGCGCGCCAGAGCCCCTGGACGATCACGGACCTCCAAGCGCAAATAATAGCCGGAGACGGAGTTTTCGGGAGAGGACTGCGATAACGTTCGCGCGGCGAGAGTCAGCGGGGGCAGTCCTCCGACCATATCCCGCGCCAGGACGAAAATGTCGGCCAACACCGCGGAGGCCGTCGGACCGGCGCCAGCGCCCTGTCCGTAGAACATGAGGTCTCCGGCGGACGCCGTTCGCACGAGCAGGGCGTTGTATTGCCTGCGCACCGCCGCGAGCGGGTGGTCCAGGGGAAGCAGAGTCGCGGCCACCGAGGCCGAGACCGAAGGGGAGTCGGACGGTCCGGAAAAACTCAACGAGCCCACGAGACGAACGGCCATCGCCAACCGTTCGCGCGCGAAGGAGAGGTCGCGGGCCGTCACCGCCTCGATCCCCTCGACGGGAAACGAGCCCGGTTTGAGCCAGCCGCCGGTGACGAGCCCGGCCAGCACGGACAGTTTTTGCGCGGCGTCCTGGCCGGACAAGTCCAGGGTCGGATCTTTTTCCGCAAAGCCGAGTTCTTGGGCCTCGCGCAGCGCCGCGGCGGGCGAGACGCCCTCCTCGCCGCGCGAGAGGATGTAGTTGGTGGTGCCGTTGAGAATGCCTTCAAGGCCTAGAATGCGATCGCCGGAGAACGACAGCTCAAGAGCGCGCAGAACCGGGATTCCGCCGGCCACGCTTCCTTCGAAGGCCAGGCGCGCGCCGCTGCGCCGAGCGGCCGAGCTCAGTTCCGGCCAGGAATGGGAGAGCAATCGTTTGTTGGCCGTGACCAACGCCTTGCCTCGGCCGATCGCAGCGAGTGCCACGCGGCGCGCGGTGACGAGGCCCCCGAGAAGTTCGACGAACAGGTCGGCCTGCGCCCGCCGGCACATGTCCAGGGGATCCCGGTAACATGCGACCGTGGGGGAAAGCCCAAGCGTCTTGGCCTCGCGGGCGGCTTGACGATCGGCGACCGCGACAAGACGGACGTCGATGCCCAGGCGCCTCTTTAACTCCGCGCGCCGCGCCATGAGAAGGCGGACGCTCTCTCGACCGACCGTTCCAAGTCCCGCCACGGCGACGCGAAGAACTTTCATCGTGGTCATTTTACATCACCTGTCCCGCGGCGGTTCAGCCATGTAATCCGGAGGAGGCTCGTCTGGATGATCCATGTTCTCGGGAGGCGGCATGTCGGGCGGTGGCGCATCCGGAGGGGTGTCGAGAGATGGGGGCGGCGTTGCGGGAAGGCCGGGGGAGGCTTCGGCCGGCGGGCTGGGAAGAACGGTGACCGGCGCAGGGGCGGCGATCAGATGGAGGCTCCTGCCGACGCTGGAGGCTATGACTCGCGCGAAGGGAACGCTGAGGGAATAGAGCCGGTCGGTCAGGTCCGAGGGGGCGGCGCGAAATTCGGTCAACGTGGACGAGGACGCGTTGTCCGCCATGAGGTCTTCATGGGCCCACATCAGGCGGGTGGTCTCGGCGCGATACAAGCGCGTGGCCGCCGTCAAGGTCGGCACCGGGCGATCCTCGGCGTTAGGTTCCACTCCGAAGGAGAGGTTCACGTCGACGATGAGGGCGTCGTCGAGAGATATCACTTTCGAGTAGTTGCGAGGAGCCCTTTGCCCCGGTTCGACGGTGAAGTATTTTCGCCGCCAATCGAGTTGATCGGAGGCCGCGTTCCACTCCTTGCGCTGCAAAGGGCTGATGCCGGCCTCCTCCGCCGTTTGGATCGGACCGCCGTGCATCTCCTTGAACGCTTTGATGAGTTCCGCCTCGAGAGCCCGGTCATAGCGAGGGCGGGGGAGGTAAGGCTGGATTTCCTTGGACAACTCGTTGATTTTATCCTCCTGCATGGTTTGCAGAAGGGAGCCCAGGGGCATAAGCTTAAGGGCGCTCTCGGCTTTGGAGTCGGGATCGGAGACGATCCACGGGCCCGGGGATTGGTAGACCATGATGATGATGCGCTGATCGGGCTTGAGTTGGCCGCGAGGATCGGGGAGGGGTTCGACACTGACGCAGGCCCCCAACGCGGCGAGCAGGGACAGCAAAATCCTTCTGAACATGGCGACGTTAAGGATATATAATTGGCTCCATGGATAAACATCTTAGGGCTGTCGCGGCGGCGATGTTGTTGACGGCGCAATCCGCCGCGGCGCAGGAGACCGTTTGGGTCTCTTTGGACCGAGCGGACGCGGCGGCCATGAAGACGGCGGGGATATTGAAAGAGAATCCTCTCACCACCCACGGGATGGAAGTTCTTTACGAGGTGAGCGCCCGGCGTCTGCCTGTTTTATCGGATTTCATGCACGAGACGTTCAAACGCTGCGCGGGCTTCTTCGCCTACCGCACGCGCGCCGAGGCCGAAGCGGATCTAGTCGCGAAGGCCGTGACCGCCGCGGGCCCCTACACCGTTGATTCACAGTCCGTCGTTTCTCCTCTTTCCGCCCTGGTCCAAGAAGGCTCGATACGCGCTACGATCGAGGAGCTGTCCGCCTTTCACACCCGGTATCATTCCTCCGACACCGGCCTCGACGCCGCGCGCTGGCTAGAGGGGCGCTGGAAATTTTTGAGCAGAAATAGACCTGGCGCCTCCGTGCGTCTATTCGCCCATGACGGCTGGAAGCAGCCTTCCGTGGTCTTGACCATCCCCGGCTCGCGTAAGCCCGATGAGATCGTCGTTCTTGGCGGCCATCTTGATTCCATCGTGAGAGGAGGCCCCCCGGAGCGCTCGCCGGGAGCCGACGACAACGCCTCGGGAATCGCGGTGCTCACCGAGGCCGTGCGCGTTTTAGGCGAATCCGACGTGCGTTTCGAACGGACCGTTCAATTCATCGGATACTCCGCGGAGGAGGTGGGTTTGCGCGGCTCCCAGGATGTGGCCGCCCAGGCCGCGCGGGAAGGCAAGAAAATCATCGGCGTCATTCAATTCGACATGACCAACTACCGGGGTTCGGGGGAAAGGATATTCCTTTTGACCGACTTCGTCGATCGCGACTTGACCGCCTTTTTGGGGAGGTTGATCGACGCGTACGCGGGCGTGCCGTGGTCGACCGCCGCCTGCGGCTACGCCTGTTCCGATCACGCGGCCTGGACGCGAAAAGGGTTTCCCGCGGCGGCGGCTTTCGAGTCCTCCATCAACGAGATGAACCCGGCGCTGCACACCGCGCGCGACACGTTGGCGACCACGGGAGGAACGGCCGAGCATTCCGTGCCTTTCGCCAAGCTCGCGATCGCCTTTGCCGTCGAGGCGGCCAAGACCTCGTCGCTGTCGCGGTAGTCGCGACCGGGGACGCTCTCGGGATGAAAATGCTACACTCGCGTTCCCGGCCATGATCCAGGCGATTTTCAACAAAATATTCGGCTCCCCGAGCGAGCGAACGCTCAAGCGTTATCGCCCCCTGCTCGACCGGTGCAACGCCCTGGAAGACGAGGTCAAGGCCCTCTCCGAAGCCGATTTTCCCCAGCGCACGGCGGTTCTTCGCGAGCGCGTCGCCAAGATTTTTTCCTTCATCGACGTGCCCGAGCACGATGAGGATCGCCGCGCCGAGCGTAAAAAGGCGGAAATCGAAGCGTTAAACGAAGTTCTCCCCGAGGCCTTCGCCCTATGCCGCGAGGCCGCGCGCCGCTCGATCGGACTGCGCCACTTCGACGTCCAGCTTCTGGGCGGGATGGTGCTGCATAACGGCTCCATCGCCGAGATGCGCACCGGCGAGGGAAAAACGCTGGTCGCCACGGCGCCGGCCTATCTCAACGCGCTGGTCGGCAAGGGCGTTCACATCGTTACGGTCAATGATTACCTGGCCAAACGCGACAGCGAATGGATGGGGCCGGTTTACCGTTATTTGGGCTTAAGCGTGGGATGCATCCAGCATGACGTCTCCAACGCGCAGCGCCAAGAGGCCTATCAGTGCGACATCACGTTCGTGACCAACAACGAAATCGGCTTCGACTATCTGCGCGACAACATGGTGGTGCGCAGAGAAGACCGCGTCCTTCGCCCTCTGTACTATTCGATCATCGATGAGGTCGACTCGATCCTGGTCGACGAGGCGCGCACGCCCCTGATCATTTCCGGAGCGGCCGAGCAATCGACCGAGCGCTACGCGATCGTCAACCGCCTCATTCCTCATCTCAAGGTCCGGCTCATCACCGAGGAAGACGAAATTCAAGCGAAGTACCAGGGGACCGACCTTCAAAAAGGATGGGACGCGATCGTCGACGAGAAAAATCACACGGCGATCCTGACCGACGAGGGCGTCCAGAAGTCCGAGGGACTGCTGGGGTTGAGCAACCTCTACGACGACCTCGAGGGAGAGTGGGTGCACCACATCACCCAGGCCCTGCGGGCCTACCACCTCTACAAACGCGATGTCGAGTACGTGATCAAGGACGGGGAAATCATCATCGTCGACGAGTTCACCGGGCGCTTGATGCCCGGGCGACGCTGGTCCGACGGGCTTCATCAGGCCGTTGAGGCCAAGGAGATGATCCCTCCCCGCGAGGAAAATCAGACCCTGGCCACGATCACCTTCCAGAACTTCTTCAAGATATACAAGAAGCGCTCCGGCATGACCGGCACGGCGATGACGGAAGCCGACGAATTCCAGGAAATCTACGGGATGGAAGTTCGCGACATCCCGACCAATAAAACCTCAATCCGCCAGGACTACGCGGACCTCGTCTACAAGAGCGAGCGCGAGAAGTTCGACGCGATCGTCGCCGAGGTCATGGAGTTGTGGAAGGTCGGCCGGCCGGTCCTGGTGGGAACTCGCTCCATCGAAAAGTCCGAGAAGATTTCCTCCATGCTGCGCCACAAGGGAGTGCCTCACCAGGTGCTCAACGCGAAGTATCATGAGATGGAGGCCACCATCATCGCCCAAGCCGGGCGCAAAGGCGCGGTGACGATCGCCACCAATATGGCCGGCCGAGGCACGGATATCCTGCTCGGCGGCAATCCCCAGGATATGGCGGAGTACGAGACGGTCAAGGCCCTTGGAGGCCTTCACGTGCTCGGCACCGAGCGCCACGAATCCCGCAGAATCGACAATCAGCTGCGCGGCCGCTGCGGCCGCCAGGGGGATCCCGGATCGACGCGGTTTTATCTCGCCCTGGACGACGAGCTGATGCGCCTCTTCGGCTCGGATCGGATCGCCCCTCTGATGGAAAAGCTGGGCATGAAGGAGGGCGAGGTCATCGAGTCGGGCCTTGTCAGCTATCAGATCGAGAATGCCCAGCGCCGCGTCGAGACCCACAACTTTGATATCCGCAAGCAGCTGCTTGAGTACGACAACGTGATGAATAAGCAGCGCGAGGTCGTCTACAAACTGCGCGACGAGGTTCTTTTCGGAGACTCCGTGACCGAGCAGGTGCGGGCGATGATCGAAGAGGACCTGGCCTCCCAGATCGAGATGACGATGCCCGACGAGAACGACCAGAAATCCTGGAATTTCTTGGAGCTGACGGCCTACCTCGAGCGGACGTTTTCCATCGAATGGCAGCCGAACACCGAGGACATCTCCCGCTTGTCCAAGGCGCGTCTCAAGCGCGATCTGTTGAAAACCGCGATGGAGGTCTACGAGAGGCGCCCCGCCGAATTCACGGGTTACGATTTCAAGGAAGTCGAAAAGATGGTCCTGCTGCAGATGATCGACAAGGCTTGGAAAAATCATCTTTACGACCTAGACCATCTCAAGAAGGCCATCTTTTTGCGCGCCTACGGACAGAAAGATCCCAAAGTCGAATACCAAAAGGAGTCTTTCCGATTATTCGAGGCCCTTCTCGGCCGCGTGCGAGAGCAAACCGTGGAGTATGTGTTCCGCGTCGAGGCTCCGAAGGCGGTTCCCCCGCCTCCGCCCGTCCTCGCCGTCCATCCCGAGGCGGTCCACAGCGGCGCTTCCGAAAGCGCCGCCGAGGCGCGCTTGGCCAAGCCGGCGGCGCCCAAAAGCCTGTTGACCGCGGGGCGGGCTCCGGCGGACATTCAACGCATCGGACGCAATGATCCCTGCTATTGCGGCTCCAAGAAGAAGTACAAGAAATGCCACGGGGCGGATTCGCCCGGCTGAGCGCCGCTTCGCTCGGCGCGGCGCTGGCGGCCTGCGCCCTGCCCGCTCCGGGCTTATGGGCGTTGGCCTGGGTGGGACTTGCGCCGCTCATCGTCTCAGCTAACTCGGCGCCGACTCGACGCGAGGCCGCCGCGGCGGGCTTCGTCGCCGGCCTGGCCTACCATGGCGTGGCGTTGCATTGGATTTACCAGACATGCCTTTTCGCGCGCATTCCCTTCCCTGTCGCCGGACTGGCCTGGGCGGCGCTGTCTTGCGCGCTCGCGCTGAACTGGGCCCTCGTCGCCCTCCTGACGCGGGGATTGGCCGCCGAGGGATCGAGCGCGGCGCGTCCCTGGCTGTGGGCGTTGAGCTGGACGGCGGTCGCCTTCTTGAGCGAGCGCTTGACCCCAAGACTCGCCGCCGATCTCTTGGGGTACACCCAATGGCCGAATCTCGCCCTGATTCAGGCCGGCTCCTGGGGGGGCCCGCACCTGCTGGGGTTTGTCGTGGTCTTGGTCAACGCGGCGTTGGCCGAGGCCTGGCTCGGAGTTCGCGAGGGCTTGACCGGCGCGGCCGCGACCGTCTCCGCGGCCCTGGCCCTGGCCGGGGGGCTGTGGGTTCATGGGGTCTCGACCTTGCTCCAGCGCCCCGCCGACATGGGCGAAAGCGCCCGTGTTGAAATTCTGCAGCCGTGCGTCGATCAGTATCATAAGTGGGATCAGGACTTCCTCAAAGAGGTGCTGGGCGGCTACAACGACCTGTTGGCTCGGCCGCGTCTCAAGAGTCCTTCCTTGGTGGTGTGGCCGGAGACCTCGATTCCGTTTTGGGTCGCGCGTTCGAGCGCTGTTCCCGAGGCAAGGCGGTGGGCGCTTGAAATGAAATCGCCCCAGCTTGTGGGCATCGTCGCGCGGCCCGATAGGGGAGAGGGCGCTTCGAACTCGGCTCAACTGATCGCGCCCGACGGAAACGTGGACGGATTTTATGCCAAGCGCCAGCTCGTGCCGTTCGGGGAATTCGTTCCCCTGCGGGGCTTGATTCCCCGCTTCGTCATCGAGAATTGGCTGGTCCTTTTGGACCAGCTCGGGGATTTGGCGCCGGGCGCCGCGCGGCAGCCCTTGCTGACCACGGCCTGGGGACGGACGGCGGTGACGATCTGTTATGAAGCGATGTTCCCGCGTTGGGCGCGTCTCGACGCCTCTCGCGGCGCGAGCCTTCTCATCAACATCACCAACGACGGGTGGTACAAGAACACCTGGGGCCCGCATCAGCATTACCGGGCGAATCAATTTCGCGCCGTGGAAAACCGCATCACGGTGATCCGCGCCGGCAACACCGGCATCTCCGCGGTGATCGATCCTTGGGGCATGGAAACCGCCAAGCTCGACCTGGACGTTCGTGGACGCTTGGACGCGGAGGTGCCTCTGACCGACCGCTTTCCCAGGCGCTCGTTCTACGTCCGAAATGGAGACTGGTTCGCCGCGGCCTGCTTGGCGATCATCCTGGCCGCTCTTCTTCGCAAGGGACTGCGTTGAAGCCCCGACTCGTCTATTCTCCGCGCTACGAGGTCGATTATGGGGAGCATCCCTTTTCCACAAAAAAGTTCATGCTGTCGGCGCGTGCGCTGAGTCCGTTCGCGGACATCATCGATCCCTGCGAACCCGCGCGTGACGACCTTCTGCTCGCCCATGATCCGGTGTGGGTCGATAAAATCATGGCGGGACACCTCAGCGCGGCGGACGTCTCCAGGCTGGAGCTCCCATTCTCTCCGCTGATCGCCGCGGCGCACCGTCTGGCGGCGGGGGGCACGACTCTGGCTTGCCGCCACGCGCTTGAATCGGGAGCGGGCTTGCACTGCGGAGGCGGCGCCCATCACGCTTTTCGCGGTCACGGCGAGGGTTACTGCGCCGTCAACGACATCGCCGTGGCGATACTCAAGCTCCGGGCCGAGGGAAAGATCACACGCGCCGCGGTCGTCGACCTTGATGTTCATCAAGGAAACGGGACCGCGTCGATTTTCGCCGAAAATCCCGATGTCTTCACTTTTTCCATGCACCAGGCGGACACGTATCCCGAGGTGAAAACGAAAAGCTCTCTCGACATCGAGGTGCTCTCGGGAGTCGGGGACGCCGAGTATTACGATAAGCTCGGCCATGGGCTCAAGGCCGTCATGGATTTCAAGCCCGAGCTCATCGTTTATCAGGCGGGGGTCGACGTCTGGCAAAAAGACCGGCTCGGGGGTCTGGCGCTCAGCGAGAGGGGGGTGTGGGAGCGCGACGCGGCCGTGCGGGACGCCTGCCGCCGGCATGGCGTTCCCGTGGCGGTCACGCTCGGCGGCGGCTACGGGCCGACTCCCGAGGACACGGCCCGTCTTCACACCGCGACGCTGAAGCTCTTCGCCGGAATTTCCTAAAATACCCCCGTGTTCTCCGAGACCGCCAATAAAATCGATGAGATGAAAGGTCTGTTGTCCAAGATCGCGAAGCTCCTCGACACGAGCAAGGTGCGCAAGGAAATTTCCGCGCGCGAAGCCGAGGCCGGGGAGCCCTCGTTTTGGACCGACTCCGTCAAAGCCAAGAAGAAGTCAAAAGAGCTCAACGACCTCAAGAAGACCTTGGCCGAGTACGAGAAAGCCGAAAAGACTCTGGACGATTTAAAGGCGCATTGCGAGCTGGCCTGCGAGATCCAAGACGACACGGAAATCAAGGAAGTCTCCAAAGGAATCCTGGATGCCGAGAAGCTGCTGCGCGCCATGGATCTGCGCTTAAAGCTGTGCGCCGAGTTCGACAAGGACGACGCGATCATCAGCCTGCATTCCGGGGCCGGGGGCCTAGAGGCCTGCGATTGGGCGGAGATGCTGTGGCGCATGTACGAGCGTTGGTGTGAAAAGAACGGCTACCAGGTTCAGATCACGGAAATGCAGAAAGGCGACGGCGCCGGCATCAAAAGTCTGTCGGCCTTCGTTCGGGGTCCTAACGCGTACGGCCTATTAAAGGGAGAGATGGGCGTGCACCGGCTGGTCCGCATCAGTCCTTTCGACGCCAATAAGCGCCGGCACACCTCGTTCGCCTCCCTCGACGTCGTTCCCGACATCGAAGACGAGATCGATATCCAGGTCAACGAGGTCGACATCGAACTCGAGACCTTCCGCTCCGGCGGCGCCGGGGGCCAGAACGTCAATAAAGTCGAGACGGCGGTGCGCATCCGGCATAAACCCTCCGGCCTGGTCATCGCCTGCCAAACCGAGCGTTCCCAGCTGCAAAACAGGATGAACGCGATGCGCATGCTCAAGGCCAAGCTGTACC
>JBBTHA010000008.1:0-7728 GCA_038060535.1 Elusimicrobiota bacterium
CGCCGCCACGCTCGTTTCCTTGACGCGCGATTTCGCGTCATCGACGATTTTGAGAAATTCCGGGGAATGTTTCATTATTCGCAGATATGGCAAACGCCCAGACCATCGACGGCGGTCGGAGCGTCTCTCTCGGCGTTGACGATGCACAAAAATCCGAAGGGCTCGGACGCCGCCGCGGGGCAGCGGAATTGGTGAGGGTCCAAGGGGGAGACGTATACCACGTCGCCGGGCGCCACTTTCCAAATATAACAGCCGGCCTGGGCCTCTCCGCAGCCCCGCAGCACGATGACGACATGCTCGTGCTCGTGTTTTTCGAGAGTCGAATGTCCTCCGGGTTGAATCTCGAAATAGCGCACATGGAATTTCGTCGACTCTCCCCGCTTTCCGACCAACTCGCGCCGCGATATCCCTTTCCATGTCGCGGTATCGGACTTGTAGGACTCCAGCGCCACGCCAGCCCACTCAAATCCCGCTGACGCCTTGCGAATAACCTTGCTGTGATTTCCCTCCAAAGGAGGAGGAAGGGGAGCCGCGAGGCCGCCGCGGGTGGTCAGCGCGGCCTTGTCTTCCACGTCTTAGCGCTCCGGCAAGTGCGGCGGAGGCACGCGCGTGCGGCGCGACACCTTGAGCCGCACCTGCGCGCGTCGAATCGCCGCCTCCATCTCGGCCAACTGCATGGGGTCCAGGCCGGGCTTGGCGGCGACGAGCTTTGCCTTTTCCAGGGCCTGCTTGGCGCGCTCCGCGTCGATGGTCTCGGCCGTCTCGGCGGTTTCGGCGAACAGCGAGATCTCGTCGTCCTTGATCTCGGCAAAGCCTCCCGACACGGCAAAACGCCTCACCTCAGACCCATCGGAAATGCGAACCTCTCCCGCGCCAAGGCGCACCAAAAAAGACTGATGGCCGGGCAAAACCCCCATTTCCCCCCGTACCGCGGGAAGAACGACAAAATCCGCGGGCGCAGACCACGCCACCTTTTCGGGTGTCACGAGTTCGAGGGTCAGGCGTTTGTTTGGCATGGCGTCGCCGTCCTATTTCACCGCCTCGGCATTGGCGGCGACCTCCTCTATGCCTCCGCACATATAAAAAGCCTGCTCAGGGTAAGCGTCGTACTTGCCCTCGATAAGGCCTTTGAAGCCGGCGATGGTGTCCTTGAGCTTGACGTACTTGCCGGGCCGTCCGGTGAACTGCTGGGCGACGAAGAACGGCTGGGACAGAAACTTCTGAATCTTTCGGGCGCGCGAAACGATCAGCTTATCCTCGTCGGAAAGCTCGTCGATTCCCAGAATCGCGATGATGTCCTGCAAGTCACGGTAGCGCTGGAGAACTTTCTGAACTCCGCGAGCGACGTTGTAATGCTCGTCTCCGATGATTTTTGGATCAAGAATGCGCGAGGTCGACTCCAGAGGATCGACGGAAGGATAGATGCCAAGCTCCGCGATCTGCCGCGACAGCACGGTCGTCGCGTCCAAGTGAGTGAACGTCGTCGCCACGCCCGGGTCGGTCAAATCATCCGCCGGGACGTAGACGGCTTGGATCGAGGTGATCGACCCTTTGTTTGTCGAGGTGATGCGCTCCTGGAGCGCGCCGATCTCAGTCGTTAGGGTCGGCTGATAGCCGACGGCCGACGGCATGCGGCCGAGAAGCGCGGACACTTCGGCTCCGGCCAACACGTACCGGAAAACGTTATCGACGAAAAGGAGGACGTCGGCTCCCTCCTGATCGCGGAAATACTCGGCCTGAGTGAGCGCCGTCAGTCCGACGCGGGCGCGGGCCCCGGGCGGCTCGTTCATCTGTCCGTAAACGAGAACCGTCTTGGACAACACGGGCGCTCCATCGGAGAGCTTGGCCTCCTCCATTTCGCGATACAGATCGTTGCCCTCGCGGCTGCGTTCGCCGACGCCGCCGAAGACGGAAACGCCGCCGTGCTCCTTGGCGACGTTGTTGATCAACTCGAGAATAATGACGGTTTTACCGACCCCCGCGCCGCCGAACAGCCCGACCTTTCCTCCTTTCATGTAGGGAGCAAGAAGGTCGACGACTTTGATTCCGGTCTCAAAAATCGCGGGCTTGGTCACGAGATCCGTCAGCGGCGGCGGCTCGCGGTGAATCGGAAGAGTCGAATCGGTCTTTATCGCCGCGAGGCCGTCCTTGGCTTCGCCTAACACGTTCATCAGACGGCCGAGGCACGCGCGCCCGACAGGAACGGTGATCGGAGCTCCCGTGTCTTCGACGGCCGCGCCCCGAGTCAAACCCTCGGTCGCGCCCATCGCGATCGTGCGCACGACATTGTCTCCAAGATGGCTGGCGACCTCGACGGTGAGCGTGGCCGCGCCGCCGTTGCCGTCGTGAGGCATGCGAATTTTCAGCGCGTTGTAGTTGGCGGGGAGTTTCCCGGCTGGGAACTCCACATCCACCACCGGGCCGACGACTTGGATAATCTTTCCGATATTCATTGGTGTCGCTCTCTGTGTCACCGGGCTGGACTATACCCGATTTTATGGAACCTTACGCCATAACGGCGAAAGCCGCCCGTCAATCCGCTCACGCTGCGGACCTCGCCGCGAATGTGAAAAGCGGGGTTGAAATCGAAGAACAGCGTCATCCCCTCATCGAGGTCGGCGTCGGTTTTTAACGACATGCCTCCCACGGATAAATCCGAAATGGTCGCCCGGCATCGGGCGGAGGCGACCCCTTTCATGTTCAGATCCAGCGTTACGCCCACCGGAACTCGCGGATGACGACGTTGCTCGGAAACCGTTTTATTCATCGGAGTCACTCTCCCTAAATTAAGCGGCCAAGGCCTCAGCCCCGCCGACCAGCTCTGCGATTTCTTTAGTAATAAACGCCTGACGAGTGCGATTTGCATCCAAATTCAGGGCCTCGCGCAACTCCTTGGCGTTCTTCGACGCCGCGTCCATTGCGTTCATGCGTGCGGCCAATTCAGCGGCTTGAGACTCGAGCAATATGCGGTAAACCTGCGCTTTCACGTACCGCGGCAAAAGTTCCGAAAGAAGCTCCTGGCGATCGGGCTCGAAACCGTAGTCCGGAAGCTCGACCGCGCCCTCGGTCAAATCCGGAACGGGGATGGGGAGAAGAGGCGTCGCCACCATTCTCTGCTGCGCCACCGATTTAAACTCATTGTAAAGCATGGTCACGGACGCGATCTTGTTGCTCTTATAAGCGTCGATCACGGATTGACCGACCAGATCCGCGTGCGCAAACGATATTTTTGGAAAAACGCTCACGAGCTCTTGGACGATTTCAATCTCCTGCCCTTTGATCCGATGAACCAAGTCCCGGCCTTTGCGGCCCACGGCCACGCAACAGGTCTTTCGATCGCGCCGCTGGGAGAACCATTCCAAAGCGGCGCGAATAAGATTCGCGTTGAAAGCCCCGCAGAGTCCTTTGTCCCCGGTGACGAGAACAAGCATCTCCGACCCCTCGGTCCGACGATCGAAAAAGGGATGGATTTGAACGACGCGCGAGGCGGCTAAATCGCTTCTGACCTCAAGCAGGGCCAATTCCCGGACTAAGCGCTCCATCTTGGAGGCGAAGGGACGGGCCGCGATGATGGACAACTGAGAACGGCGCATGCGCGCTGCGGCGACCATTTTCATCGCCTTGGTGATCTGCTCGGTGGACTTGACCGACTTGATCTTAC
The DNA here is from genome assembly GCA_038060535.1 of Elusimicrobiota bacterium. Lineage (GTDB taxonomy): Bacteria > Elusimicrobiota > Elusimicrobia > UBA1565 > UBA9628 > GWA2-66-18. The sequence continues at coordinate 3,662 of JBBTHA010000008.1, forward strand.
GCCGAATCTCTCTCAATGATGCCATCGAACCTTATACCCCGACCAGCGCTCTCGCCGATCCGAAATAATCCGGAACGGCGCGCTGCATGCTCCACTGCGCGCGAAAATCGAACGCTTTTTGCGCTCTCAAGGGATCGCCAAGCGTTTCATTTTGATAGAACGAATACGGATTCTTGAAGTACTCCGGCTGCAAGCTCAATCCCAATGCCGCGTTCAGGCCGGTCACGATGCCGTTGAAATCGGTCTTACACCCCGTACAGACATTGTACACCCCAGGAGCCGCTTTTTTGAAGGCTTTTATGTTGGCCTCCACGACATCCTTGACGTAGATGAAATCCCTGTACTGTTCCCCGAATTCAAAAATTCTCGGCCGACGGCCGGCCTTCATCTGGAGAGACAACTGCCAAATCATGCTCGCGGCTTTGTTCTTATGCGCCTCGCGCGGCCCGAAGACATTGAAATAGCGCAACCCCGCGGTTTTCACGGACTTTGCCGAACCGGCGACGGTCTCCATCACCATTTTTGAAAATCCGTACACGTTCATCGGGCGCAGCTGCGAATCCTCCTGCTGGGGAGCCGGGGCATCGCCGTAAACGCCCGCCGAAGAGGCGTATACGACCTTCTTAACCCGCGTCTTGGCGGCCCACGCCAGCAGATTTCGGAAAGACTCCACGTTGACATTCATCATCGCGCGTTGGTCGGAAACCGTCGTGTCGGTGATCGCAGCCTGGTGGAACACTCCGTCGACTTTCCCCACTCGCGGACCCCAGTACGCCGTATCGCCGAAATCCGCCGCGATCACGTCCCCCGGAAACCCTCTAAGATTTTCGAACGTCCCCGTTGAAAAATCGTCGAGCGCGACGACTTGCCAGCCGCGGCCGGACAACTCCCAGCAGAGATTGGAGCCTATAAAACCCGCCGCCCCTGTGACGAGAACCTTCAAGATTTTCTCCTCGCCGCGATCTCTTCGATGGTCTTGACCGGAGAGAGGACGGTTGCATTGAGCTGCTTCATGCGTTTGGCGTCGGGTCTCTTGAGGCCGGAAATCTCGGGGCCGGCGTAGTAGGTGACCAGCATGGCGCAGACCTCATGGTCCCACGCGGCCGCGCCTCCGGAAGCGTCGATATCGTCCATCAGCTTGGAAAGATACTTTTTCAAAGATTTTGGGTCGCGGGCGAGCAGATCCGCGAACGCGCGGGGCGCGTTAACCTCTCCAATGTAACTGAAGACTCCGCCCAACTCGGGTTTTCTGATCGCGGCCAGCGCCTCGATCAGGGACCCCGACAGAAGACTCCCGCCCTCTTCGCGAGCGCGCGGCGCCGCCGAGGGGCGCGCGCTTTGCGCCGCAAGAGGGAGCATGAGCAAAAGAGCCGCGAGAATGGGCCTCATCACTTGAATTGCGCCCTAAATTCCTTGAGCAATGATTCAAGTTTGGCCTTCAGGCCGTCGTCGATGGCCTTTTTATCGGCGAGCTCCTTCATCGTCGTGCCGTGGCGCGCCTCGGCGAAGGCGAACAGCTCATCCTCGTAGCGGCGAACCTGCGCGACGGGGATATCGTCGACAAAGCCGTTGGTTCCCGCGTAGATGGAGAGGACCTGCCGTTCCACCGATAGGGGACGGTACTGCCCCTGTTTGAGAACCTCGACGAGCCTCTCTCCCCTCGCGAGCTGCTTTTGCGAGGACACGTCGAGCTCGGAGCCGAATTGGGCGAACGCGGCAAGCGCATTGAACTGCGCCATGTCCAATCGCAGGCGTCCCGCGACCTGCTTCATGGCCTTGGTCTGAGCCGCTCCGCCCACGCGGGAAACGGAAAGGCCCACGTTGACCGCCGGACGAATACCGGAATAGAAGAGATTCGACTCAAGATAGATTTGGCCGTCCGTAATCGAGATCACGTTCGTCGGAATGAAGGCCGACACATCGTTGGCTTGAGTTTCGATGATGGGCAAGGCCGTCAAGGAGCCCCCGCCGTTTTCCTTGGACAATTTGCAAGCCCTCTCCAAAAGGCGCGAGTGGAGATAGAACACGTCGCCGGGATACGCCTCGCGTCCCGGAGGCCGGCGCAGAAGCAGAGACAATTGGCGGTAAGCGGCCGCGTGCTTGGACAGATCGTCGTAGATCACGAGCACGTGCTTGCCCTGCCATAAGAATTCCTCGCCGATCGAGCAGCCGGAATACGGAGCGATGTAAAGCATCGGCGCGGGCTCCGACGCTCCGGCTGAAACGACGATGGTGTACTCCATCGCCCCGGCGTCTTGAAGCGTTTGAACCACCGCCGCCACGGTGGACTGCTTCTGTCCGACGGCGACATAGATGCAGATCGGCCGGTTCGCCTGGCTCTTCTGATTGATGATCGTATCGATGGCGATCGCTGTTTTTCCCGTCTGACGGTCCCCGATGATAAGCTCTCGCTGGCCTCGTCCTATCGGGATCATCGCGTCGACCGCCTTGACTCCGGTCTGCAGGGGCTCGACGACGGGCGCGCGCTCCATGACCCCGGGAGCCACGATGTCGATCGCGCGGCTCTTGGTCGTCCTGATGGGACCCTTGCCGTCGATGGGGCGGCCGAGAGCGTCAACAACCCTCCCGATCATGGCATCGCCGACCGGCACTTGCGCGATCTTGCCGGTGCGTCGGACCGGATCGCCCTCCTTGACGAGTCCGTCGGCGCCGAACAAAACGCAGCCGACGTTTTCCTTCTCAAGGTTGAGAACCATCCCCATGACGCCGTTGGAAAGCTCCAGGAGCTCTCCCGACATCGCGTTCTCCAATCCGTAAACTCGGGCAATACCGTCGCCGACTTGCAAAACCGAACCCTCTTCCTTGAGCTCCGTGGAGCCCGCGAATCCTTCGATTTGCTTTTTGATGACGGCGGTGATCTCTTCTGGTCTAATGGCCATGATTATTGATGCTCTCCCGCATCCTGCGCAGTTGTCCGCGCAGGCTGGAATCCAGGACCCAGTCTCCGATTTTGACGGCCACTCCGCCGATCAGATCCGGATCCTCTTTAACGTCGAGTTCAATGTCTTTACCGCTGAAAATTTTAAGTTTAGCCGCGAGCTGCCTGAGCTCTTCCTGGGACAAAGGCCCCGCCGTACGCACAATCGCCTTGGCAGCACCCCGCCTTTCGGCGGCCAGCTTCGTGAAATTGACGGAAATCATCATCAACAGTTCGAAGCGTTTTTTCTCGATGAGAATCTCAAGAAACCGCATGACCGTGCCGCCCGTCGTGCCGTCAAGGACCCGCGCGAGAATCTTTTTCTTTTCGCCGGGCGGAACGCGCGGATGACGCAAAACACCCATCACATCGAGGAGTTGCTTGTGAGCCGCGCTGAGGTCGGCCTGAACTTTTTTCTCCTCGCCTTTGTCGGCCGCGGCCTGGAAAAGGGCCGCCGCGTATCGCCCGGCCAGCACCCGGTCTGAGGCTTGCATCAGTTGCGCCCTGCTTTCGAGGAATCTAAATCCTTGAAAAATCCTTCGAGTACCGTCTTTTTCACGCCGTCATCGACGCTTTTGCGCATCAGTTTCTCGGCCGCCATCACGGAGAGTTGGGCGACTTCTTTGCGGAGGTCGCCGACTAGCCTGTCCTTCTCGGCCGCGAGATCCGCGGAGGTCTTTTCTCGGATGGCCTGGGCGTCAGCCTCGGCCTCGGCTTTCAACCTAGAACGCAAGGCCTCTCCGTCTTTGGCCGCGGCGGCGAGCAGGTCCTTGCTCTTGAGTTGGACTCCGGCCAACTGCGCCTCAAGCTCACGCTGGATGCGTTCGGCTTCGCTGCGCGCCTTTTCAGCTCCCTCGCGATCCGCTTTGAGGCGCGCTTCCCGCTCCTCGACGGCATGCAGCAGGGGGCCCCACGCGAAGACCTTGAGAATCGTCACCAGACAGAGGAAGGTGACGATCGTCCAGATCATGAGACCGGCATCGGGGCTGAGAAGCTTGTCCATTTTTACGCTCCTGCGTCTGTCGAACTAAAAACTAAACCGGCCCGTGCGGCGGCGCACCGCCGCCGCCCGGGCGCCAATCGAACTTAGTGAGTCGCCGCGGCCGCGTGAGACGCCCCGGGGGCCGAG
>JBBTHA010000009.1:0-21129 GCA_038060535.1 Elusimicrobiota bacterium
ATCCTCCGACCGAAAGATCCCAGCCCTTGCCGTCGCGATCCAGTTTCAACCGCACCGCAGTTGGGGTTCTCCGTCGGGAATAACACCGCGAAAACGACGTGATCGGCGTTCGGATCGTCCCTTGGCGGGATGTCGCGAGCGGACGGCCTCGACCCGCTCAGCCGCCGCGAGCGCCAAGCGAGGGTCAAATCCGAGCGATCCCGACAAGGGGCGATCCGAACGCAGCTCCCTCATCCGCAGGGAGTCAACCGAAGATTCCGGGCTAATAGCTGCTCCACTGCGGAAGGCATCCTGAGCTCATCGACCGACGAGGTTTGACGGATCGTCGTCGTGAATTCGTGGTATAATCCTCTCAGGATGTTCAAGTCGCACCCTCCCACCCCTCATCGACAATCGTTCGTCCTGTACGGCCGTCTCTGCGCCGTGGCGCTTGCGCTCGTCCTTTCAAGGCCGGCCTCGGCCCTCAATCTGGCATGGGACCTTCCGGTCGATACCTCGAACATCGTCGGCTACAACATTTTTTGGGCCACGCACTCGATGCTCGCCCAAACCACGCAGCAGGTCTTGGCGGATCCGACGGTCACCCAAGACTCTGTTTTGGGGGCTTTGACGACTCATTATTCCCTTGCCTCCTTGGGGGTGGGAAGCAGATTTTATTTCCGCGCCGCTTCCTACGACGGCTCCGGGACCATGTCCTTGTTCGATGAGGAGACCGTCGACGTGTCGACGAGGGTGACGCTGACCGCCGTCGTTTTGACTCCCGCGACGAAGGCGATCGCTCCGGGGGCGATGCAGCAATACCTCGCCGTCGCCCTGGACCAAAACAGAGCTCCCAAGTCCGGGGTGGACTTCGTCTACTCCACCGCGTACTCGACTGTCGCCGCCATCGACGTCTTGGGGCTGGCTCTGGCCATGGCTCCGGGTGCCACACTCATCTCCGCCTCCACCAACACCTTCGCGGGTCTGCTCACGAGCAATTGGGCGGTCCTGACGGTGTCGACGGTGTCGGCGGGCTCTTCCGGTCCCGCCAACGACGTGCGGATTTCGAACAACCCGATCCGGCCCTCTCGAGGCATTACGAGCACGACTTTCGACAATCTGCCGCCGAACGCTCGGCTGCGCATCTTCACTCTCTCGGGAGGTCTGATCAGGGATATTTCCGCCGACTCCGCCGGCGTCGCGACTTGGAACGCGACGGGTTCGGCGGGAGAGGCCGTGCCCAGCGGGGTCTACTTCGTTCTCGCTCAGGGAGAGGCGACCAGGAGAACTTTCAAGATCGTGGTCCAAAGGTAGCCGATGAAGGGGATGTTGCGCCTTGCGGTGTGCGTGAGCCTTGCGGCGGCCCCTCCTACGGTCACGGCGGCCCTCAACTCACAGCCAGGCGCGACGACGCTGGGGGATTTCCTCAATTTGGGGGCGGGCGCGCGAGCCTTCGGCATGGGCGAGGCCTTCGTCGCGGTGGCCGATGACGCCACGTCGTTGTATTGGAACCCCGCCGCGCTGACGCGGATCAAAAACCACGACGTCGCGGCGATGCATGCTCCCCACTACGCCGGTTCTTATTTCGATTACGGAGCCTACGGGAAAAACCTGGGGGACTGGGGGGCCTATGGCCTGGGGCTGCAGTATTTTTCGGCGGGTGCTATCACCCAGACCGAGAACGGCCAAAACGTCGGAACGGTCCACCCCTATGACATGGCGGTTTCCGCCGGTTATGCCCATGAGTTCGAACACGTCGGCCTGGACATCCTGGACGGATTTGCTCTCGGTCTGTCCCTTAAATACATCCGCGCGGCTCTTCTGACGACCGCGAGCGCCAAGGCGTTGGACTGGGGCGTGCTGTCCGCCCCGTATCTCGACGGCAAGCTGAGGCTCGCTGCGTCCATGTCCAATATAGGCTCCCGTATCAAGTTCGACCAAGAGGCCGAGTCTTTGCCGATCATGACCCGTTTAGGCGGCGCCTACGCGATCGATAAGAACTGGGTCGTCAGCGCGGATGTCAATATTGCTCGTCGCTCCGCTTCCTACGGGTCGATCGGGACGGAGTTCGCCTACCCCGTCGCCGGAGCTTGGAGAATGGCGATGCGGGGGGGATTCAACTCTCAGACGGCCGGCAACGGGGACGGCGCCTCGGGACTTGCGCTGGGCATCGGGTTGGGCAACGGGCGGCTGGTGTTCGATTACGGATTGGCGCCCTTGGCGACGCTGGGTTTCAGCCACAGGGTTAGCTTGGGCTTTAAGTGGGGCGACGTCCCCCGCCGCGAGTTCGAAAGAAACAATCGCGCCCGGCGATCCCTTCGGATCTAGCCGGGACGCCCGGTAATCGAGTTCCTGACCCGGGCGCGTAATTCCGCGAGCTGAAACGGCTTGGCGAGAAAATCGACTCCGGGGGCGTCGGCGCCTTCGGTATTGAGGTGATCTCCCGTGAATCCCGACGTGTAAAGAACTTTCAGACCGGGACGTTTAGCGATGAGGAGTCGGGCCAGCTCGGTGCCGGGCATCCCGGGCAAAATGATGTCGGTCAGCAGCAAGTCGATCTTCCCCTGGTGGGTCGACTCGACGGCGAGGGCCTGAGGACCGTCGTTGCAGTCCAGGACCGTGTAGCCTTCAGCTTTCAGGGTCCGCTCGATCAGCTTCCGAACGCCCTGCTCGTCCTCGCACAGCAAAATGGTTTCAGTCGCGGCGGAGCCATCTTCGGAGAGGTCGTCTTGGCGGACAGTCAGTTGGGGCTCCGAGACCAGGGGGAAAAATATTTCGAAGGTGGTGCCTTCGCCCGGCGCGCTGTTAACGAGGATGTGCCCTCCGGCCGCTTGGACGATTCCGTGCACGGTGGCCAAGCCCAGGCCCGTTCCTTTGTCCCTCCCCTTTGTTGTGAAAAACGGTTCGAAGAGATGCTCGAGCACTTGCGGGCTTATCCCCGTTCCGGTATCGGCGACGCGCAGCACCGCATACTTCCCGGCGGGGATAAGACAGTGCGCGGCGATGCGCGGAGCGTTCAACTCCATGATTTCCGTCGAGATCGTGAGGGCCCCCCCTCTGGGCATGGCGTCACGGGAGTTGATGGCGAGATTGAGAATCACCTGGTCGATATGTCCGACATCGCCCCTGACCCAGGCCGCCTGCTCGGCGAGCGAGAAGGAGAGCGTGACGCCTGAGCCCAACGTGCGTCGCAGCAGCCTTTCGATATCAAGGACGGAGGCGGACAAATCCAGCGTCCTGACGTCCATCTTCTCCCGCCGGCTGAAGATCAGCAGCTGGCGCGTCAGAGTGGCGGCTCGCTTGGCGGCGGAGAGTATCGTTTCAACATCCTCGGCGGCTTGCGCGGACGAAGAGACGACGGGAGCGAGAAATTGGGCGCAGCCGATGATCGGCGTCAGGATGTTGTTGAAATCATGGGCGACTCCGCCGGCCAAGCGGCCGATGACCTCCATTTTTTGGGCCTGCCGCACCTGCTGTTCCAGGGCTCTTTCGGCGCTTAAATCCCTCTTGACGGAGATGAAATTGGTGATGTTCCCATGCCCGTCGAACACCGGGGTGATGCTGGCGTCTTCTTCGTAAAGCGTTCCGTCCTTGCGGCGGTTTGTGAATTGCCCCCGCCAGACCTCCCCGCGTTTCAACGTCGCCCACAAATCAGCGTAAAACTGTTTGCTGTGCCGTCCGCTGTTGAGCAGGGAGGGCGTCTTGCCGATGATCTCGGCGCTGGCGTAGCCGCTCACGCGTTCGAAGGCGGGATTGACGTAACGAACCACCCCTTTGGCGTCGGTGATCAAGACGGATTCCGCCGACTGTTCGATGGCCTTGGACAGAAGGCGGCGGGCGGTCTCGGCATCGCCCAGGGCGGTCAATTCCCTGATCGTGGCTTGTACGAACATCCGGCCGTCCGATTCCGTCTGGGTCAAGATGACATCGGCGGGAAATTCTTTTCCGTTGAGTTTTTGGTAGACCGATTCAAAATGGACGGACCCCTCCTGGGCGGTGGAGTCGAGCATCGTCCCCGTGAAACGGCATCCAGTCTTTCTGAAATGATCGACCAGGGCGCGCATGTTTTCGACCTGAAACAGGGCCAAGGCCGCGCGGTTGACCTCCGTGATGTTCCATGCTGGAGACTCCAAGATCATCATGGCATCCCGCGAGCATTCAAAGAGGTTGCGAAAATTTCTTTCGCTGGCGCGCAGGGCCGTGGCGGTCTCGTAGCGTGGCGTGATGTCGTTGATGACGAGCAGGAAGCAGAGATTGTTCGTGCCGTAAGCGGAGAGCGCCAGCCATTTCTTCAGCGGCTTGAAGTCGAATTCAATATACTCCGATCGGCCGCTTTTCGCCACTGTTCCCAACGCCTCGATAAGCTCCGCGCAAGACTCCTGCACTCCCGGGAACAGTTCGGTGATGTTTTTGCCGACCGGGTCCGCCGCTCCGGTCAACAGACGAAACGCATTGTTGACCTCAAGATGGACAAAGTCGACCGGGCGTCCCTGAGCATCGCAGATGATCCGGCAATACGCCGCCGCGCTGCCGATGGCGTTGAACAGGACGCAGTACTGCGACAGGTCCCCGCCGGGCTTCATGACGTAATTATACATGCTCCGGGCGGCGAGGAGCTTAACGGACGCTTATGTTTTCCAAAAGAGAATATCGGCGAGGAAGCGCGGGCCTAACCAAGATTGGTAGACTGTGCCTCGTGAAAAAACTTGTCGAAGGAATCGTGCGGTTTCGCCGGGAGATGCGTCCCGAATATCGCGCGCAATTCGCGCATTTGGCGCTCGACCAAAGTCCTGACACGCTGTTCATCGCGTGCTCGGACAGCCGCGTGGTCCCCAACACCTTCGCGTCGACAGATCCCGGAGACCTTTTCGTCCTGCGCAATCCCGGAAACATCGTTCCACCCGAGGACTCCTCGCGGATGCCGGCCGCGGCGGGCGCGGCCGCGGCGATCGAATTCGCCGTGCGCCGTCTGCGGGTCAAGGACGTCGTGGTTTGCGGTCATTCCGATTGCGGGGCGATGAAGGCCCTGGCCGTCGAGGACGGCAAGGAGAGCGGTCCTCTCGCCGCCTGGCTGGAAGTGGCGAGGGACTCGTTGATCGAGCTGCAGCGGCGGCCCCAGCTGGCTCCGGAGCGTTCCCTTCACGACCGCCTCGCCCAGGCCCATGCGCTCGCTCAACTCGATCACCTGAGGACCCACGCTTCGGTGCGTCAGGCCTTGTCCGAGGGACTTCTGCGGCTGCACGCGTGGTGGTTCGACCTGGCGGGAGCCGATGTTCACGCGTGGGAACCGGCGCTGGGACGCTTTACTCTCATCGATGAGGTCGAGGCCCAGAGGATCCTGGCCCGCATCAGCGGTTCTTGACTATGGTCTTAAGCGTGGGCGTCGCCGAGCACGGAAAGCGATTCCCGATGGCGCTCAAGCACTTCTCCTCGTTTTCGACTCAACGAATGATTGGCATCGCTGCGTATGAACGGTATAATGCCCCTCATCGGGGAGCCCTTATGAATCATTCGGACTCAGACAAGCCCTCAGCTCTTGGCGTGGACGACTAACGCGCCATGCACGAGCTACAGATCGTCGGGTTCCTGGCCAACCTCTTAACGATTTTTTTGAGCGCCAAGATATTCGGGGAATTGGCCGAACGCTGCGGCCAGCCTCCCGTCTTGGGTGAGCTGCTCGGCGGCGTCGTGCTCGGCTTCGGGCTCTTCAAATTCTTCGACCCGAGCGACCCGGCTCTGGCGCTTATGGCCGAGTTCGGGGTGGTCCTGCTTCTGTTTGAAACGGGGATCAACAGCGACCTCTCTCGTCTGCTCAAGGCGGGCCCATCGTCCATGGCCGTCGCCGGCGTGGGAGTGGCCTTGCCATTCGCGTTCGGCTACGTCCTGATGACGGCGATGGGCCGGGGAGGCATGGAGGCCGTGTTCGTCGGGGCGGCCCTCACCGCCACCAGCGTCGGCATCACGGCCCGGGTCTTGGCGGATATGGGAAAGCTCGAACTCCCGGAGGCCCAGATCATTCTGGGCGCGGCCGTGATCGACGACATCATCGGCATCATCATTCTCTCGGCCGTCCAGGGCGTGGTCGCTTCGGGCTCTCTGTCGTGGCTGGCGATCGCCCGCACGACTGTCATGTCCGCGGCCTTCCTCGGCGCGGCGCTATGGATCGGCCCCCGGGTTTCGGAAGCCCTGGTCCGCTTGGTCCGGCGCATGCGGGGACGCGGAATATTGATCGTCTCGGCCGTGAGCTTCGCCTTTGCCCTGTCGTTGCTGGCTCACGCCTTTGGAACCGCTTTGATCGTGGGCGCCTTCACCGCCGGCGTCCTCCTGGCGCGGACCGACAGGCGTGAGGATATCGACGGGGCGCTCAAGCCCGTGGCGGACCTCTTCGTTCCGATCTTTTTCGTCATGGTCGGGGCGAAGGTCAAGCTTGACGCCTACGATCCCTTCGTCGCCGCCAACCGCCCCATGCTCCTCCTGGCGCTGCTGCTCGTCGCGCTCGCCGTTCTCGGGAAGATCGCGAGCGGCTGGGCGGCCACCGGCAAAGGACTGCGCCGCTTCGGCATCGGCGCGGGCATGATCCCCCGCGGCGAGGTCGGGCTCATCTTCGCGCAGATCGGTTTGACCTCCGGCGTGATCGATGCTCCCCTGTACGCGGCCATCGTGGGGATGGTGATCGTCACGACCTTCCTTGCCCCGCCGCTCATAAAGAAAAGCTTCGCATGAAGCGGCCCGATTGCGACGTTGGGGCCTGACCATTGCCCGGCTAGACTCTCCATTATCATAAGCGGTAATTAAGCGCCCGTTTAGACCGCCGCAACCGCTTGCGGACATACTGGGGGCATGATCGACAAGCCCCTTATGATCGTTCGACGAGCGCTGCTGGGTTTGAGCTTAATGCTCCTGCCGACGCAGTCTCACGCGGCATCCCGTTTTCTTCTTTATCAAGGGCGCTATTTGGACAACGGGGTGCCAACCAACGGTCATGTGTCGATGGAGTTTCGGATCACCGATGGGAGCGCGCAAGCCTGCGGCGCCGCGGCCAACGGAACCTCTCTGTTTTGGACGTCGGCCTCCACCAATGTCGCTACGACCAATGGGCTCTTCAGCTATAAATTGGGATTTTCGCAAGACGGTGTGTCCGCGGACCCCGCGTTTTCTTCCGTTGATTTTAGCGCAGATCGCATCTACTACATCGATGTCTGCGTGGCCGGCGTTTCTTTAAATCCCAAGGAACGCATCGGTTCCAATGCCTATTCTTTCTATGCCAGCTCTGCCGGCTATGCCTCGACGGCCGTATCAAAAGCCGGAGACACCATGACCGGCGATCTGAACATGGGCGCCAAGAAGATATCGAACCTCGCGGCGCCGGCGGCGGCCTCGGACGCCGCGACGAAGGGCTATGTCGATGCGGCCTCCGGACCAGGCGCTGTTCTCGTTACGACCGGCACGTGGAGCGCGCAGCAGACTTTTCTCAATTTGATCAGCCTGTCTACGGACATGTATTTGAGCGCGGGGCGGATCAATGCTCAGGGCAACCTCCTGACGACGGCGGCCGGCAAGCTGGATGGGAGCCAGTTGGCGGGCCAGGTGCCCCAAGTGTCTTTAAGCACCGCGGTCGTGCTTGATGGCAGCAACGCGATGACGGGCGATCTGAACATGGGCGCCAAGAAGATATCGAACCTCGCGGCGCCGGCGGCGGCCTCGGACGCCGCGACGAGGGGCTATGTCGATGCGGCCCGCCCTATTCTCACCACCACAACCTATCAAACCGGAAACTATACGATGACGGGCGCTGAGAGCGTGATTTTCATCGATGCCACGGCGGGGAGCCTGACGATCAATTTGCCCGCTGCTGGCGCCGGCACCATAGGAAGGATCTTCACGTTCATCAGGAAAGACACGGTCAGCGCGAATACAGTCACATTCGATCCCGGCGCGAACTCGATCATCGATGTCGGTTGTTTTTTTGCAAATGGGGGCGGCGCGCGTCTCCTCCCCACGATTCTTGACGAGTCATCGGGTGTCATGTACTGCGCTGGGGCGGTGCATATCGTCGGGTACGATGCCAACACGTGGGTGCTCTATTAGACCGGCATTGAGCGTATGGGGTCATATGAGGATCATGAGTCGACTGGCGATCCACGGGTGCCTGTTCTGCTTGCCGTGCTTGACCCATGCGGCTGGAAGCATCGCCCCGAGTTTTGAAGGGGCGTTTGGCGCAACTCTTCTATCTTCGGGGACGGCCAGTGTGACGACCTCCGGCCCTCAAATAGGGGCGATGATCCTGAGCGCGGGCACGAAGGTGATTCAGAGCGGTTTTTTGTCGCACTTGCTGGGCAGCCTGGTCTCTCAGGTTGTCGCGCCGGGGCAGATCGTGACGCAGACCGTGACGACGGGGGCCGGGCCGGTGACGCTGTCCATCCCGGCCGGCGCCCTGCCGGCTGGGACGGCGGTGGTCCTGCAGCTTCCCGCGGAGGTGCCCGCGAACGCATCCGGTTCCAACTTGGTGTCCGTTGCCAATTCAGCCGTCGAGATTCTCGCGGGAGGGGCACAGCCCACTGCAAGCGCGAGATGTACGTTTTCGTTTACCAATGCGAATGTGGCGGGGTTAAATCCCAGCCTCTTTGTCGTAGCCAGATATAACACGCTCACCCGGACCTGGGTTCCGCTGGCCTCGACCGTGGATACGGCCAACCGTGAGGTCATGGTTTCCATTGATCACTTTTCCCTGTTTCAAATCATGCAGTCCAACCCCTCCAGCACGCTCTCCACGGTCAAGGTTTTTCCAAATCCTTTCCGGCCGGCCTTAGGCCATCAGGCGATGAATTTCATCTCTCTGCCGGCCAACTCCCGGATTCGGATCTACGGTCTGAAGGGAAGACTGGTGAAGGAATTGACCGCAAACGGTTCAGGAATGGCCATTTGGGATGGGACCAACCAGTGGGGCAGCCCTGCGGCCAGCGGAGTCTATTTCGTGTTTGCGCAAGGAGCCGGTGAAAAACGCACGTTTAACGTTGCAATACAGAGATGAAAAATCAATGGGTTTTAGCGATCGTGATTATCACCGCGCCTTCTCTTCGGGCCGGATCATTCAACTCTGCGGCCAATGGAACGACCGTGAGCGATTTTCTGAGGCTGGGAACGTCGGCGCGGGCGCTCGCCATGGGCGGGGCATTCAGCGCCCTGGTCGATGATGCCAGCGCAAATTTTTGGAACCCCGCCGCCCTCACCAATATCCCCAGCCAGTCCGCCACTTTCATGCACGCGGCCTACATCAACTCCAGCACCTTCGACTATGGAGCTTATGGGCATAGCCTGGGTCGATACGGGGCCTTGGGGGTTGATTTTAAGTACTTTTCCGTCGGCAAGGAAATGACCCAGACGGATGCGCTCGGAAGCGAATTGGGAAGCTTTAAGCCGTACGATCTGGCGGCTTCCGTGGGGTATGCCTATAAACTGAAAGGCTTGGAAGCCGCGCCGTTAGGAGTTCTCAATGGATTCTCCCTGGGCCTAGCGCTGAAGTTCGTGCAATCAAGAATACTGACCACCGCGAAAACCAGCGCCGTGGATATCGGCGTTCTTTCCCCCAGATATTTTAACGATCGCTTAAAACTCGCTTTGACCGCGACCAATATCGGAGGTCCGTTGAGATATGAGCAGGCCAGCGAGAGCTTGCCTCTGACCTTCACGGCGGGAAGCGCTTTCAAGATCAAAGACCGCTGGCTCTCTTCGTTGGATATCATCTTTCCCAGGAGCGGTGATCCTGTTGCGGCGATGGGAACGGAATATTGGCTGCCGACCCGCAGCCAATGGGAATTCGCGGGGCGTGCGGGATTCAACACGGAAACGATCAATAGCATCGACGGGCTTGCCGGTTTTTCCATGGGAACGGCGGTCGGCTTCGGTGACTGCAGGGTTGACTACGCTTTCGTCCCAATGGGCGGTCTTGGGTTGACCCAATGGATTTCCCTGACCTACAAATTTTCACCCAAGGCGCCGACCTACCGGCACCGTCGGCCGTCGCGCATGCCTTCTTCCATTTGGTCGGGGCGCGCGCGTGTCGTCGAATCCCCGCGGTCTTGAATTCCAGGGGCTGCGGGGCGACCGCTTTCTTATTGATATTGAATTTCAATAACGTTTTGTGGTAAATTCCTTATTGAATAATGAGTCTCAATAGCATGACGTCGGAGCGCGTGCGCTGGGTCATGGGCACGCTCTGCTCCATCAAGGCTCCGGGGGCGTCATTGGACGTGGTGACTGCCGCGTTCGAGGAACTCGAGCGCTGGGACCGGATTTTAAGCGTTCATAAGGAGGAAAGCGAGCTCTCCGGGCTTAACCGTGCGGCCGGACTCGGCCCGCTTCGGGTCTCTGCCGATCTCTTCGTTGCCGTCGCCTGCGCTCTGCGGTTTGCGGAGCTGAGCGAAGGTCTCTTTGACCCAACTGTGCGGCCGGTGCTGAGGTCTGGTCCCCAGGCCCTGGGTTTGACCGGATGGCGCGAGGTGGAGCTCGACGCACGCGCGCGCACCATCGAGTTGCCGGTGCAAGGGATGGAATTTGACTTCGGCGGCTTTGGCAAGGGTTGGGCGCTGGACCGCGCTGCCCAGATTTTGCGCGAGAGCGGTGTCGAGGCCGCGCTTCTTAATTTCGGAGGTCAGATTCTCGCTGTGGGTGCCCCCAACGGCGCGGAGGGCTGGCTTGTCCACGTGCCCGGCGCGCCCGAGCCGATAGTGCTGCGGGACGCCTCAGTGGCCGTTTCCGGGGATTCGGAGCGCCCTGGGCATATCTATTCGCCCTTCGACGGCCGACCGGTCCGCCGTCTTGGCTCGGCGGCCGCCGTGTGCTCGAGCGCGGTTGAAGCCGACGCTTGGTCCACCCCTCTTTACATCCTCGGCCGCAATCCTCGGTTCTTCCGGGGGCGTTCATTTTTTGAAATCAGGGATAATGGAGGCCGTTTATGAAAACCCGTCTTTCGTTCGTTCTTTCCGTTGTCGTCGCGCTGTCGCCCGTCGCTCCCGTCTTCGCTCAGGATTCCGTCAAGCTCGGTGAACTCGAGCGAAAAGTCGATGTGCTGACCCAGGAGATAGAGAAGCTCAAGCTCGGCGAGTCTGCCGATCCCATCGCTGAGGGCGCGGTCTCCGGCTTCGCTCCCGCCGCCTCGAAGGTCTACCGAGCACGCCTGAGCAAGATCTCCATCGGCGGCTACGGCGAGATGACCTATCAGAACTTTTCCAAGCGCAGGCAGGACGCCGATCCCGCCGCCGTGCGCGATGAGGCGGACTTCCTACGGGCGGTCCTCTATGTCGGCACCAAGTTCAACGACTGGATACTGTTCAACTCCGAGCTCGAGTTCGAGCACGGCTCAACCGGCAAGGGCCGCGGTGAGGTGTCGATTGAGCAGGCTTATATTGATTTCCAGTTGCGTCCCGAGATCGGCGTCCGTGCTGGGACTTTGATCGTGCCGATGGGCCTGCAGAACGAAGTTCACGAGCCCACGACCTTCCATGGCGTGCGCCGCACCAGCGTTGAGCAGAATATCATTGCCTCCACCTGGCGCGAGAACGGCGCCGGGGTGTACGGCGATTTCGGTCCGCTGTCCTACCGAGCGTACCTCGTCTCGGGGCTTCAGGCGACGACGAACACGGGTGTGACCGGCTTCGCAGCGTCCGGTGGTTTGCGCAACGGGCGTTCCTCCGGAGCGAAGAGTTACGCGGAGGATCTCGCCTCCGTCACGCGCATCGACTACAAACCCGTCTCGGGCGTCATGATTGGCGGGTCTGTCTACGTTGGCCAAGCCGACCAAAGCCTCATCGCCGTCTCAGTCCCGGTGTCGTTGTGGGAAAGCCACCTCAAGGCTGAGTATCGTGGTGCGGAACTGCGAGCCTTGTACGCCGAGGGCCGTGTCGGCAACGCCGACTCCGTCAACATTGCCAATGGCTACACCTCGGGGGCGAGAACTTCGATCGGCAGCAAGCTGTTTGGCGGCTACGTGGAGGGCGCCTTTGACGTTTTGACTCTGTCGAAAGACTCCCGTGGTCATTCGTTATCGCCTTTCTTCCGCTACGAACGCTATGATACCCAAGCGCAAACGCCCGCGGCGTTCGCCAAGAATCCAGCGAACAGCCGGGTTGAGTACACGGCCGGACTCACCTATAAGCCGATCTCGCAGGTGGCTGTGAAGGCCGACCACCAGTGGATGCGCAACCAGGCCCGTACTGGAGTCAATCAGTGGAACCTCGGTCTCGCATACATTTTCTAGCTGCCGCAGCTCTCGTCCAGGCCGCCCCTCACGTGGGGGCGGCCACGGCCGAGGCTCGAGTGCTGCTGTCTCAGAAGGCGGCCTTGGCGCTTGCCTTTCCAAGCGGCGCACCCGAGCGACGGACCGCATTTCTCACGGATGAGCAGGTGCTCATTGCTGAGAAAGCGGCTCAGTCCAAGCTCGATTCCAAGATCTGGACCTATTACGCCGATGGTTCCACGACGGCCTATTTCGAATCGCACCTTGTGCGAACGATGAACGAGACGATCATCGTCGTTGTGGGGGCGGATGCCAAGGTCCGCTTTGTTGAGGTCCTCTCTTTTGACGAGCCTGATGACTATCTTGCATCCAAGCGTTGGCTCAAGCAGTTTGAGGAGAAGCCGCTCGACAGGGACTTGGCCTTGCGCCGCGGCCTGCGCAATATCGCGGGCGCCACACTCACGGCTGAGGCGGTTTCACGCGGCGTCCGCCGCGTTCTGGCCGTTCACCAGATTCTTAACGCCAAACCCGCTCGGTGAGCTTGTCTGAAATCCGTTGGGTTTCAGAGAGGATAGGGTCCTTCGCCGATAAAGCCCCCGCAGAAGGAAGAAAAGTTCGAATCCCGCCATTCAGTTAACGACGGGACTGGAAATCTCAACTGCGTCTTGCGGGGCTACCGGTCTTGGGCTACACTGTCGTCGTGTTCCGCCTCTTGGCCACGGTGACGTTGTGGATTTTGTACGCCTTTGGTTTCCTGCTCGGGGGAATCTTCCTCGGTCCGTTGTGGGCGCTGCTGCTCGTCGTCGCGGTCTTGGTCTGGGGCACCTCGCGCCTGAGACCGGGCTTGCCCTCGTCGCACCCATTTCCAGCCCTTGTTTATCTGGCGGTGCTGCCGGTGGGGTTGGCAGGCTATCTGGCGCCTTTTCGCCACTGGAGCCTAGTGCTCCTCTCCCTGCCCGATTGGAGCATGGACGAGAGCACGGCCGTCGGCATACTCCAGGACGAGCGTTTCGAGGCCTTTGTCGCCTGGTCGGGGGTTTGGTTCGGCGCGTGCGCCTTAATCGTGGGGGCGCGTTGGTATTGGCGCTTCGCGCGGCAGACCTCGAACCTTCCTACTTCCCGCGTCCGGTCGCTTGCGCCAGGGCTGTGCGAATTGAGCGGCCTGGCGCGGCGTGTGGAGTCCGCGCCGGATTGGTGTGAGAAGGACACCGTCATGGGTTTCCGCGCCTGGACCGAGGATGGAAATAAGGGGGAAACCATCCTCCACATACGAGGACACACGTCCCAGTTCCACATTGAGGACGCCGGCGGCCGTGTGCTTGTTGATCCACGCGCGGCCGTGATCCCCAGCGAATGGCCGCCGATCCAGTTTGGCAGGCGCATCTGCGAGATTGAGATCACCCGTCGCAACGAGCACCCGGACTCCGGGGGGTACCGGAAATGGATCGCCGATGGGGACCGCGTCTATCTGCTCGGCCGCGCGGAGCTGCGCGAGGATGCTCCTGAGGCCGCCGTCGACGGCGAGCGTCTCGTCGTGCGCGCTCCCAGTCCCCTCGGCAGGTTCGGCTCCATGGTTTCCGTGATGCTCCTGGGCTGGGGCGATCCCACTGTTGAGAGCTTCTTCTTCCTTACGGACCGTGATGAGGCCTCAGCCCGTGGGCGCTTGCGCATCGCGGCGCTGTGGCACTGTCTGCTCGCTTCATTTTGGATAGGCTCGTCCTTGCTTCATGTCGACTACCGTCCGCCCGATCACTGGCGCATCCCGGACTTCTATGCGGCGCCCAGCAAGCATTGGCCGATGGAGCGTCTTGAAGCGGCGTTGGATGACATAGACCCCGATCGACGTCTGGCGGCGCTTCACGTGCTGCTCAAAAAGGGGTTGCCCCCGCCCCTGGCGGCGCGCATGGCCGCGCGCGATCGCGTCCCGCACAACCGCGCCGAGGCGTTGGGCGCGTTGGTCCAATTGGCGCCATACATGGAACAGGCGGCCGAGCGCGCGCTCTTGATCTCCGCCGGGACGCAGGGGCTGGGCGACCCAGACCCGGAGGTCCAGGTCAGTGCGATCGACATCCTCGGTTCGGTCAAGCCGATGCCGGATGAGGTTGCCCTCCTTCTGGCGTCGGCCCTGAAGAGTCCCGAGCTTTCCGTGCGTAGCCGCGCTGCCGATGTTTTTGACCGCACACCCAGCGGCCTTGAGCCCGTCTTCGCGGCTCTGTCCGCCGCGGCTGCCTCCGAAGTGAATCCTGATTTTAGAAAAATTTTTATCTGGGGCGTCGGCAAGGCTCATGTTTCCGCCGAGCGCCGTCTCTCCGCGCTCCTTCCGTTGCTCCGTGTCGATGACGCTGCCTCCTACGCGGCCGAGGAAATCTCACGGCTTGGCCCCGCCGCCTGTGCTGCGGCGGCTCCGCTCATCGCCGAACGCCTGACGGATCCCAATGTACACAAAAAGCACCTCATACGCGTGCTGGAGTCCTCGGGCCGGGCGTGCGAGTTCCGCTCATCGATGGAGAAGGCTTTTGGCGAGCGCGGCCTTTATGAAGGGTATCGATGGGAGCTCAAGAGCCTCCTCGACTCGTGCGCGGGAAAGAATAAGAATCCCTGATCGGGGGGGGGGGCTAGCGGTCGTCCTTCACCGGCCTGAAACCAACGCCGTCGTTGCGCCAATCCGGATTCTGCTCGCCGCGGTGGGCGGCGCGAACATGTTCGGGGCCGAGGTTCCAGGGGGCGCCTCTGCGAACTCTGGCGGTGCCGGCAGGGCTTTCCCATGCGCGGCCGTCATCAGGCGCGCCTGCATACGAGTCATGATAGACATCCTGGACCCATTGGGAGATGTTGCCGGCCATGTCGCAGAGCCCCTGCTCTGTGTTGCCTCGGGGCCGTGAGCACACGGGAGCCGTTGTGCCGGTCCCGCAGCCCTCGCCGCCCCCGCCGGTGTAGCCGGTCTCCATCATCACCGACGTGGCGCAGGAAGGAGCTTCGTCTCCCCACGGGTACGTCCGGTTCTTGCCCCCGCTGCGGGCGGCGAACTCCCACTCGGCTTCGCTGGGAAGCCGCCCGCCCACCCACTTTGAGAAGGCGACCGCTTGATCCCAGGTCACGGAGTTGATCGGATAATGCTCGCGGCCGGCGACGCCGCCGTTGCTGTCGCTTCCCCGGCCGGTTTCGGTGCACTTGCCTGCCTGCACGCACAACGAGTACTGCCTGACCGTGACCGGCGTCTTCGCCATGAGGAAAGTTTTAACCGTCACCTGATGGACCGGCTTTTCGTTGTTATTGCCGTCCGGCGAGCCCATCATGAAGGTCCCGCCGGGGATCGACACCCAGCTTATCTTGACTGCGTCGAGAATCTTGGCCTCATCGCTCGCGGTTAATCGCAGCGCCTGAGGCATGAACGCTGAGTCCGGCAGCCCGGGCTGGCAGCGGTCGATGCTGGCCCTCAGGGACTTGGCCGCCCAGTGGTCTCCGGACTCGCGAGTGAGTTCCGCAGCCAGGGCGGACTTGAGCGCGGGCAGCTGGGCGCAGGCCCGCTCGCGCATATTCTCGAAAGCCTGGGCCGCGAAGAAACGCAGGCGGGGCAAGGGATCTTGGAGCAGTTTGGCCAGGGCGTCTCCAGCCGGGGCCGCCGCCTGCGCCATGGTGCCCAGGCCGGAGGCGGCGTTCTCGCGCATGGCCGGGTCGGCGTGTTCGAGAAAGGGGATGAGCAGAGCGAGCTTGCGCGCCGGCGGCAGCTCCGTCCAGGCGAGTGCTTGGAGGGCGACGCGGCGGACCTCGAGGTCGACGTCCTCGCGCAGCGCGTGTTCCAGCGCGTCGGCGGCCGGAGCGGCGCTGGCGTGGGCGTCGACAAGCGCTTGGGCGGCGGCGCGGCGCACGGAGACGGATGGGTCCTTGAGCGCGGCGGCCAGCGCCGCGGCCCGAGCCTCGTCCAGCGGGACCAGCTTGCCGAGGAGGTAGGCGGCCGATGCGCGCACCCTCTCGTCGGAGTCCGATATCCCGGCCTGGGCGGCTTTGACCAAGGCTGGACGGCCGTCGATGGTGCGCTCAGCCCTTTCATCTTTGCCGGCCCAGAGTGTCAGGACCCCCATCGCATCTCTGCGTACGCCTGCGTTCTTGTCGCTGGAGGCCAGGCTCGCGATGAGAGCCGGAAGCTTGCCGATGCGGTCTGAGGAGGCTATGGCTTGCAGCGCGGCCGAGCGCGTGTCGGGTTCGACCGAATGCAGGGCTTCCTCGAGCCGGGCGAGCGGCCAGGCTGCGCCGGGCTGCTCTGAATAAGTGTTGGAGATGTCGTGCCTCGAGAACCATTGATCCGGCGGCGACCATCCGGCATGTCGGTAGGAGAGCCCGATCCAGAGCGCGGCCCACAGCGCGTTGATGAGCACGGCGCGACGCATGTGGCGGCGGGCGGCGGCCTCATCGGTGTCGGACAGGAAGAAGAACCCGCTGCTCTTGTCTCCGAGCCCCAGCAACATCCTGGAGAGCAGCGCATCGAAGCCGTTCAAGGTCCGGGGCGCCTGGACGAGGACCCTCTCCGAGTCCTTCGCGTCCGCCGGCGCGTCCTTGCGGATGTCGACGCGACCGAGCAGGTAGATGGGGTCGCCATCTTCGATCCAGCGCAGCCTCTCGCCCATGCCCGTGTCCGTGACGCGTTGGGTGATGGCGATCTCGCAGAAACTCGCGCCGACAAGCAGCGGCATCCAGCTTGTGCGGATGCCGGCCAAGGACGGGTCCACCAGGATGCGCCCGGTCTCGTCCTCCAGATAGAAAGGAGGAAGGTGAGATTCCTCCTTCAGTTCGCTTCCATCCGCAGTGGGCACGGTATAAAGACGATGCCCCAGCACCGCCGCCTTTGGAAATCCGGTGAAAGCCTTGGCGCTCACCTTGCGCGCTCGCCCGCGCAGCTCACAGAGCCCGATGGCGACGGAGCCCGCCATGGCGGTGGGCAGGTTTTGAAGCTGATGGGCATGCTTCCAGTGCCAGAGCGAGCCCCGGACCAGCGCGGAGGTCCCGTACCAGACCCCGCACCAGCCGACGATCCAGTCGAAGTAGGCGCCGGGAAGCATCGCCTGGACCCAACCGGGTTCGGGCCCACCGCCGGGCGACAGGGCTAGAAAGACGAGTTGGCGGAAGGGCGCTAAATAACCCGCAAAAGCGAAAGGGAGGCAAAGCAGATACACAGGGACGGGGTAAGGGGTGTCCCAGATCGGGTTCTTTGGGTCCTTGCGCGCGAGCGCGAAGCCCAGGGCGCAGAGGGGAACGACTATTATGATGAGGGGCGCAAGGAACATCCCGCTGACAAAGAGCCCGAATCCGAAAAGGACCGCGTAGAGAGCGGTGGTGGCCAGGCCCATATGACGCGAGAGCATCGCTCTCGTCCGGCTCTGCCAGGCAGACGCTTTTATCTTCATCAAGGGATCCTTGCAGGTGAGTGTATCAACCCTGGACAGCTTCAGGAAGATGGCCTATACTGGGGCTCATGATGACTCCTTTAATTGTTGCCGTATGCGTCGTCGCCCTGCTCGTCTTTTGGGGCATTTCCATCTTCAACAACCTGGTCCAGGTGCGCGAGAACATCGACAAGGCCTGGAAGAACATCGACGTTCTGCTTCAGCAAAGGCACGACGAGCTCATCAAGCTTGTCGACGCCTGCCGGGGCTATATGAAGCACGAGCGCGAGCTGCTCGACGGGCTCACCAAGCTGCGCACCGGCTACGACCAGGCCCAGGGCAGCGAAGAGAAGGCCCGCGCCGAGAACGAACTCAACAAGGCGACCCTGCGCCTGCGCCACACCTGGGAGGCTTATCCCGACCTCAAAGCCAGCGCGAACTTCATCCAACTCCAGGACCGCGTCGGCGCGCTTGAGTCCTCGATCTCCGACCGCCGCGAGTTCTTCAACGACTCGGTCAACATCTACAACATCAGCATCAAGCGCTTCCCGGATCTTCTGCTGGCGGGCGTGTCCGGCTACCGCGTCCACCCTTATCTGGAAATTCCAGATGAGAAGAAGGCGGACGTGAAGCTGGACTTCGAATCCCGTCGTGCCTAAGACGCCGGGACCAAAATAAGAACCGCTGTTCCCCACCCGCGACAATCAACGGGTCCGGAACAGCGGTTTACGCTTCGCCAGAAAGCTAGCATGGAACTTTTAAGGCTGCCTTCAGGTTGTCTTGTGGTCGGGCGAATCCAACCACTGGCTCATCAGACGCTTGATCTGCGTCTGGTAGGGAATCCCGCTGAGTCCGGCCTTTGTCTTAAAGGTCTCAAGAAGCCTCTCCGGGACCTTTAGGCTGATCAATCGGCTCTTGGGAGGACGCTCCCGAGAACCGTGCAGGGCTCGGAAATCGTCCAGAAATCGGACGATCTGCTCCGGTCGCATGGACCGGCATTGATCTAAGTAATCTTTTGAGAAATGCTGCGTGGGCCTCATTTTCGAAGTTCCTCCAGCGCCCGGATATCCTCTAAGTCCTGCGGCCGGCCGCTGACTCTCTTCATGGCAATGAGGTCCGGGACGGCCAGGACCGGCAACGATCGCCCGCCGGATTGGATTCTCTTGGTCTTGAGTTTGGCAAGATCATGGGTGATGATGATATCCACGATCTGGGAGGGGTCTCGGGGATTGGAAAAACTCCAGGCGACGAGATGCTTGTTCTTGATGTACTCCTTGCGGAAATCGAAGACCTCGGCCCCCGATACGGGAAGCCTCGACGCCAGGCCCAACGTCTTCAGGGCGGATTCAGCCGCTATAAAATGACTCCGGGATAGACGCAGGAGGATGTCCACATCCACGGTCCCGCGCACGGCGCCGTGCAGGGCCACCGCATAGCCACCTGCGATAGCGAAAGGCACTTCGGCCTTCTCCAAAGCGGCGACGACATCATACAAGAACATGGTATATACCAGTATATACCAAACAGCTGCTTCCGTCAAGACAGGCCGAACGGGAGTTTCGCGGGGGCTGGGCGCGGAAACGTGGGAAGGGTTCCAATCCCGTCGTGCCCTAAGGCGATGGGAGCAAAACACCGCCGCCGTTTCCGAGCCTTGTTCGAAAAATAGCCCGAGGTCTCGACGAGGAATAAGAAGCATGCACCACCGACCTCAGGTGTAATGCCACAAGCCTCAGGTCTTCGCTCCGGGCGGGTGTGGGCGGCATGCGTGAGAAAGGTCTTTGAGGTGGACCCGGTGAGATGCGAGAAGTGCGGCGGGGCGATGAAGCTTGAAGCGGTTGTCGGCGGCCGATGCCGATTGGCGGAAGATCGAGGCTCCGCGGGGAGGGCTGGGCTCTGGCAAGGGTCGGGGCTACACTCACCGGATGCGGCGTCTTTCAAGCGCGGTGCGCGCTAAAAAATCTTACCTCGTTAAAAACGGATTTTTTTGAGGCGTGGTACTTGGCCATGTCGAGAATACTGCACAATTTAGACTCTCCAGTCATATTGCTCAATGTGATTGTGTTTTTATAATGCTAGATTTTAGCGTCGCCAACTTAAAAATGACGAGGTAATGTCGATGATCACTCTTCTGCTGAGCGCTTGCCTCTTGTGCTTGTCCGCCGCGAACGCCGTCGCCTCCTCCGATGAAATCTTCGCCCAATCTTTGCAGCCCGCCGGTATGGTCGCCGACAACCGCTACAAGCTCACGGAAAAAAAGGCCGCTCAGGCGTTGGATCTGCTCAAGATCCTGCGCGACTACTCCAACGACGTCAAAAAGGGCGCGGTGAGCCTGGGCGATGCGATGCACGACACCTACTACGAGGACTGGATCAACACGAAACTCCTCCCCTTCATCTCCGAGGCGGACTCAGCCTACGAGCTCGTGAACAAGACCTACAGCCTTGAGAAGGACCACGTCAATCTAGATTTAAAGACCGCCAAAGGCGGCGACTACGCCCCGATCGAGCGGACGATGGCACGTATGGCGGCTTTCGGGAAAAGCTTCGAGGCCCGGGTCAAAGCCAATGAGGCGAACGTGGAGGGCGTGCGCAAGCAGTACGAGTACCACTACGGCCTCGCCAAGACCGCCCTGGCCCAGTTTCAGAAGCTGCCGCTTGTCAAGGAACTTCTCTCCGCCAAGCCCCCCCTCGTCAAGGAGATCGTGCTCGCCACGGCAAGCATGCGGCCGCTGGTCTGGCGCCTCGAATTCATCAAGCTGAGCGCCGACTATAACGACCCGCGCTACGCCCAGCTCCCCAAGAGCATCTCGATTCCTGACGGCGCAGAGACGGCGACCTATCAGGTCCTGATCCGCTGATCAATGAGAGTCAGCATGTTGAGGCCCGCCCGCTACGGGGGGGCTCTCGCGGACACACGCCCGCCGAGTTGGCGCTGTGCGGGCGTTTCATACTGCGCGACCCGCTTGTAGCCCGTCTTACACCGGCAGGGCAGATTGGATTGTAGCGGTTCAGCCAATGTGGCACACATGCTCACTGACACCTAAGCCGTCCTTCCGAGGTTCTCTAACCTGCGGCGATCTAGCGTCTTGCACTTGATCGCCGCGGGTCGTTTCAAGATTTTCTTCAGCCCCCCGGCGCGATCTCCGTCGATGATTTCGTCTATTTGCGTCTTAAATCTGGCGGGGAGGGCGGGACCGAAATAGGACCTGCGGAAAGCACTACGTTGTTCCGCCGTCCGGGCAAACGCATTATATCCCATCTTTGATTCTTTCCTGGGTCGTGAATTTGGTTGGGTGCAAAAGTGGCAAGAAAGTCTATGTCGAGGCTCCCGCCCTCTTGCGCGGCGTCTATCTCCGGTGGGGAGGAAGAAAAGTTCGAATCCCTCCGTTCAGGCGACGACGGGACTGAAAATGTCAACTGGGCATGCCGCAAGGGTAATTGCTTGCGTATAAACGATTTACTCACTCCTATGAGTAAATGGGGCGCATGACCCAGGTCTCGGAAACTCTCCCCAAGACTGAGAAATCAACGGAAC
>JBBTHA010000010.1:0-8794 GCA_038060535.1 Elusimicrobiota bacterium
TCCTCAACACCCAGCTCATGAGCCTCTTCGAGCGCGTGCGCGAGTTCGGCGTGCTTATGTCCATCGGCGCGCGCCCGGGCTGGGTGGTGCGCCTGATCCTGGCCGAGTCGCTGCTCTTGGGCCTTGTCGGCGCCGCCTTCGGCGCGATGCTGGGCGCGGTGCTCATCGGCACCTTCGGCCGCTACGGCCTGCATCTGCCCTTGGGCGAGGCCCTGTCCTATTTCCTCCCGTTTCCCTCGGTCATCTACATGCACCCGTCCTGGAGGTTGCACGCGCTGGCCTGCGCCTCGTTGTTCGTGATCACCTTGCTCGCCGCGCTGCCGCCGGCCCTTCGCGCCGGACGCTTGAAGCCCGCGGAGGCCTTGCGACATGTCTGATTTCGTATCGGCCGTCGGAATCGAGAAGATATACGACAACGGCTCCAAGGTCGCCGCGCTCAAGGGAGTCGACCTGGCGATCGCGCGCGGCGACTTCGCCGCCTTGGCCGGGCCCTCGGGCTCGGGCAAGTCCACCTTGCTCAACGTGATCGGCACCCTCGATCGGCCCACCAAAGGCGCGGTGCGCTACGAAGGTCGAGACGTCTGCGCCCTAGACGCCCACGCCCAGGCCGATTTTCGGCTGCGCGCGCTGGGCTTCGTGTTCCAGGCCTACAACTTGATCCCCGTGCTCACGGCCGCCGAGAACATCGAGTATCCGCTTGTCCTGAAAGGCGTGGAGTCCGGCCAGCGCCGCAAGCTCGCCCTCGAGGCCTTGCGCGCGGTGTCGCTGGAAAGCTTCGCCGACCGTCGTCCCGACCTGCTCTCCGGCGGCCAGCAGCAGCGCGTGGCCGTCGCCCGCGCCATCGTGCACCGCCCTTCCTTAGTATTGGCGGACGAGCCCACGGCCAACCTCGACTCAAAGACCGGCGCGCAGCTCCTCGACTTGATGGAAGGACTCAACAAAGAGCAAGGCATCACCTTTCTTTTCTCCAGCCACGACCCCGCCGTGCTCGAGCGCGCCCGACGCGTCATCCATCTGCACGACGGTGAACTTCGCGCCGATGAAGTCCGCCGTTAAGAATGAACCACAGAGACACAGAGAAAAAAATGGGAAAGGGAACGGGATCGTCAATGTTCACCGTCCTTTCCGTTCTCTGTGTTTGTGTGGTTCTTCCATTTCAAACACCGTCGGCCTTAGCCGCCGTTAAAGCAGGCGGCACCCTGAAAAACTTTTGGCAGTACTCGCACTCCGCCCTGGACGGCCGCGCCTACAACCTCAACACCGCCCGCGCGCGCTTAAGCCTCGACGCGGACACATCCTATCTCAGGGCGCACATCGACTACGACCATCAAGTCGCCGCCGGCTCCTTCTTCCGTACGACCGAGTACCGCCTGTTCGGCCTCGGGCCGCCCGCGCCTTGGCTTGAGATGCAGCAGACGATCTCCACGGGGACCACCAACGGCTGGGGGCACGGCGCCTACCGCGCCTGGGTCGGCGTCGAGGACGAGCGCGGCGCGGTGCGCGTCGGGCGCCAGCGCGTGGCCTGGGGCACGGGCAAGCTGTGGAACCCGACCGACGTGCTCAACCCGTACAACCCGCTCACCTTCGAGCGCGACGAGCGCCCCGGCGTGGATGCCCTCTACGGCCGCGCCGGCGTGGGCGACCTCGGTCAGGCCGAACTGGCGTGGGCGCCGCGGGACCGCTGGGTCGACCACTCCCTGCTGATGCGGGGACGAGCCAATTGGGAAGGCTGGGACGCCTCCGCGCTGGGCGGGA
This sequence comes from Elusimicrobiota bacterium, assembly GCA_038060535.1. Lineage (GTDB taxonomy): Bacteria > Elusimicrobiota > Elusimicrobia > UBA1565 > UBA9628 > GWA2-66-18. Next base: position 1,756 of record JBBTHA010000010.1, read on the forward strand.
AGATCGCGGGCTCGACCGGCTCCTTTCTGCTCGGCGGCGACTTCGCGGGCGACTTATTCGAGGGGACGTTGCACGGCGAGGCGGCTTGGTTTAACCCCGAAACTCGGCCGCCCTACTGGAAAGCGGGCCTGGGCTACGACTATTCGTTTAAATCGGAGGCGGCCATCCTCGTCGAAATCTACCACGCGGGCAACGGCCGGATGGGAGCGACGCGCAACTACGCGGGCGCCACTTTTTCCAAGGACATCAATCCTCTGCTCAAGCTCGAGGCCGTCGCAATCGCCAACGCCGATGATGGCTCCACATTCTTCATGCCGAGCTTGACCTGGAACGCGCTCAACGATTTGCACCTGACGGCGGCGATGCAGCGTTTCGGGGGGGAGAAGACGACGGAATACGGGCGCGTTCCCAATTCGACGATCTTGACCGCGCAGTTCTGGTTCTAGACCATGTCCCACTTCGTCATTGCAGCGCTTTTCCAACTTTAGGTTTAGCCGGCGTGAGGGCGAAAGCGGATGTCCCCTCCCTCGCCCGCATCGGATTATCCGCCAGATCGATCAAGTATAAAGCGGGCCGTATGTTCGCCTCGAACGTCGCGGCGATCACCTCGGGTCCGGGATAGAAGCCGCCCTCCCATAACGACTGGGGCGTCAGTTCGAAGGTGAAGGAGAATATTTTGTGCTGGCCCCAGGCCCAATCGCAGGTATCGCCGGAGACGAGGTAGAGAGAGCTGGCCTGCTGCGGCGTATAGCCGGTCATTTTTCCCATCTCCTCGCTCATCGCCAAATAGGCTTCGTGAGCCGGCTTGCCATCAATCTCATCGGTGATTGGGTCGTTTTTTCCGCCCCATGGATAGAGAATGAGCTCGGAGTAGGTGTGATAGGAGAGAAGGATTTTAAGGTTCTTATGCGACTCGACGAAGGCTTTCACGGCTTTGGTCTCAGGTTCGGAGAACGCCGAAGGACCACGGTAGGTATCGTTATTGGGATTGCTCGACGATCCCCGTGCGCCCCAACCGTAGCCGTAGTTCCTGTTTAAGTCCACGCCCGTGGTGCCGTCGTGGTTTTGGGCCATGTTTTTGCGGTGCATCTGATACGTCCCGTTGGATATGTCGTGTTCGACGCCGTCGGGATTGACCATGGGGATGATGTAGATGTCGCGCGTGTCGAGCAGCTTGGCGATCTCCGGCTGCGCGCGGTTGTCGGCGAGGTGCTTGGCCAGCATCAGGGGAATTTCGGTGGAGAGGTGCTCGCGCGCGTGATGCGTCCCCAGGAAGACGATGCCGGGCTTGGCGCTTGCGGCCGCGCCCTTGACGCCGCGGGTCAGCCGCAGGGCCCAAAGATCCTTGTCCTGCACGGATTTGCCGATGGAGAACTTGGACGCTATGTCGGGTGCGCTCGCGACGATCTCATTCAACGCCTTCACCATCCTCTCGTAGTTGTGATAGATCGAGTCCTTTGCCGGGAAATCAAGCGTGCCGAAGCGCTGCTCCAAAGAGCTCACCGATAGGATCTTGACTCCCGCCTTTCTGGCGAGCTCCAAGGCTTCTGGGGTGGAGATGCCGGCCGCATGTCCCGGCTTGACTTCCTCGATGCTGATACCGGAGTCGTTGGCGATGTTGCGCGCGGCCTTGCCGTCTCCGGGAGTCGCGAATTGGCCCCAGAAGCGCGCGGTGACGGAGCGGGAGGCGGGAGTTGGGGCTTCGATCGTGATGAAAGGCAGGGGATCTGAGGGCTTGCCGTCGAAACGGGGGTCGGTGTGCGCGCGCGCACTTGCGGCAAGCAGGACGGCGGCTGCGATCGCGATCGTCTTCATGGGGGCCTCTATGACGAATTTTCTCATTATACACAAAAGAAATTTTAAGACCAGTTTTAATTGAGAGCGGGCGACCGTTATTTTTTTATGGCGGGAGAGGTTGAAGGAGCGACCTCGTTGAGCGCTCGCCCGGTGTCTGGCCCGGGCTCGACTCTTCTCAGGGCAAAAGATTAATTCCCGAATACCCACGCGATTCGTGTATCATTTTCGGGTGCTCCCTCGCGGCCTGTCGGCGCTCTGCGTTGCCCTCTTGCTCGCGGCTTGCGTCACTCCTCCGCGCGGCGTCCCGCCGGCGGAGGCGATCCGGCCTTTGTCCGCGGCCGAGTGGCCGAGGATCAAGGACGACCTCGACCTCGGCTCTTTTGAACGCGCCTGCGAGCAGAACCTCTCTTATCTTCGCAGTCTCGGCGAGAAGACCTTCCAGATCGGCGTGAGCACGGTCGGCGCGCAGCGCCTGGTCGAGAGCGTCGAGGCCTTGCTCGAACTGCGTCGCAAGTCGCGCACGCCCGAGGAACTCGAGATCGGGTTAAAGGAGGGCTTCGAACTCCTGCGCGTTGTCGGCTCGACGCGGGGCGCAGGAGCCTTTTTCTCGGCTTATTACCAGCCGATCCTACCCGCCAGCCCTGCGCAGACCGAGCGCTTCACCTACCCGCTCTACCGCCGCCCGACCGACCTGGTGACCCTGGACCTGGGCGCTTTCAACCCGAAATACAAGGGGGAGACCCTGGGCGCGCGCGTGGACGCCGCGGGGCAGTTGGTGCCCTACTTCGACCGCCGCGACATCGATGTGCGCAAGCAGCTCGAGGGCCGCGGCTTGGAAGTCGCCTGGCTCGATAACGCCTTCGACCGCCTTGATCTGCACATCCAGGGAGGGGGCTTGCTGCAGTTCCCCGACGGGAAATTGATGATCGCTAAATACGCCGGCAACAACGGCGCGACCTACAAAAGCGCCGGCATGGCTTTGGTCGGCTCCGGAGCCATGACGCGCGAAGAAGCCACGAAGGCGACGATCAAGCAGTATCTCATCGAGCACCCCGAGGGCGAAAGCTGGCTTTTGAGCCAGAACCCCCGTTATGTGTTCTTCGACGTGTCGGAAGCCCCGGGCGACGGCTTGCCCTTCGGCGCCATCAAGCGCCCGCTGACCCCGGGCCGCTCCATCGCCGTCGACCCCCAGTCCGTTCCTTTGGGAGCACCCGCCTACGTGCGGCTGCCCTTGCCGCAGGCGGACGCGCAGGGGCTCATGCTCGCTAAGGAGGAATCCGGACGCTTCGTCCTGTGCCAGGATACGGGCGGCGCCATCAAGGGTCCGGGGCGCGTGGACCTGTTCTTGGGGCATGGCCCCGACGCCAAGGCCGAGGCCTCCAAAGTGTGGGATTTGGGGGAGTTCTATCTGCTCCTGAAAAAGCTCCCGCCCCGCAAGCGCTGACAAGGGCCCGGACAGCCTCATAGTCAAAGACCTCCGAGTTGGCCATGCTTCATAACGAAATCAAATTCTGGACCATCCAGCTCGGGAAACCCTAGAAACGGCGTCGGTGAGGCCCTTTCCGGCAAGCCGGTCCCGGGGCGAAAATGGGCAGGTCAAGGCTAATAAAGAATAGCTTCAGGGGCTGGATTTGAATCAGCGACCTCAGGGGGGGATTGCCCAGGTTGTCGCTGGTGCCGGGTCGAAGGCGAAATGGTGGTAGCCGTTGCTTTCGGCTTCAGACCAGGACCCGACATCCACCGTCGTGCCGCGGGGGAAGTAGGCCCCCAACCCTGAGATGTTGAATCGGGCGATGACAAAGGTGTGGCCGGGTCCGCCCGAACGCCATTCGCCGGGAAGCGTCCCGCTGTAGACATGAGCGTCGTTGGTCGGGAAATTGTAGTTTGCGTACGGAGCTCTGTGCCAGGTGCTCCCGTACTCGACTCCCAGGCCGTAATATATGTCCATTCCCAAGAATTGAACCCCGCCCTGGGACTCGCCGTTGGCGCCGGTCAGGTTGTTGTTGTCGGTGTCCATGATGAAGCTCGTGCTCTGTCGACCGACGGTCTGCCCTGAAACTGCGATTGGTGCGATGGGGATGGTCCCGGCGTAGTCCACGCGCACATAGAAATAACTCCCCGACAAGCCGTATTGGATCGTTCGAACGTCGATGGTGTTGTAGGCGATGATGGATGGGGGGGCTTCGCTGATCGGCAGTTCCCAATCGCCAGCGGGGTCATTGAGCGTCTGCGTGAATATGGCGGGGTCGTCGTAATACTGCGTCCAATAGACGGAGCCTGCCGCCGTACGCGCCTGAGCGTCCAACTTCTCAACCGCCTTCTTCGCTGCGGCGGCCATTCCGAGATGAATGTCGCCGTAGACGCGAGTCGGGCGCGGCTGTAGTGATAACGCTAGCGCGATCAGGAATAGTCTTCTCATGGCTTTCTCTCTTTAGCGGCGCCGCCTAGGAAATAGAAATTCACGCTCAGGTTCATCACGATCTCGATGGTGTCAACCGATACGCGTGAGGCTTGGTTGGACAAATGGATCAATGCCGGTCCGCAATCGAATTGTGTCGATAGGCGCCTGGCGAAAAAGTGCTCGCCTCCTGCAAACAGCCCGAACGCCATGCCGGTGCCCTTGGTCACGTCCCCCTTGAAATTAATGAAGTCGGCTTCCATGCCCATATAGGGCAAGAAGTAACGTGATTGGAAGTAGCGGTACGTTCTCAGTCCCGCGACTACGGTGTTCTTGCTGGTCTGGGCTTTGGCTTCGAATGAATAGCGTTCTGTGAGGAAATAACGCACCCCTATGCCGGGGACATTAAGGCTGAGCCCAAGGGTCCCTGGGCTGGGGCGATCATTGGCGGCCGCTCCACCGCGCAGAGGACGCAGGACGATCACTGCCGCCAGAGCCGCTAGGATGAACGAGAATCTGATGCCATGAGCAATTCTCATCAGAGACAGTGTGCTCCGAATGTGTGGGCCCGTCAAGAAGACGTTGGTCACAGTCCGCAACCTGGGGCATTCCGCTTGAATTTAAGAGCGGCCCGGTCTATACTGTACACTTGCCCGTTATCGCGATCTGCGGCTGCGGCGCGCGCTATACCCTCAAGGACGAATTGCAGGGAACCAGCGTACGCTGCCCAAAATGCTCGACTGCATTTACAGTCCCGTCCAGCCGGCCAACCGGTCTGCCGCCTGAAGGCGTGGACCCGGTCTTTCACCGCAATTACTTTCTATTACGCCAGCAGCATCTCGCGATCAACGAAAAATATTCTGTCTGCGATGAACAAGGATCCGAGATTTTGTTTATCGAGCGGCCCGCGTTTTTGCTTAGCAGTCTATTCGCCATAACGGCGGGCCTGGCAGCAGCAGCCTTCGCCGGATCCGTGAGTTTCCAGCTGGTAGGGATATTTGTTGCTTCGCCGTTCACCTCATTCCTTTACGGAGCGCTGATCAGCGCTTTCGTGGGTTTTAGCGTGTTCTTGTTCACTGTTGTTTCTCTGTGGCCGCTGCGCCACGTGACGATATATCGCGACTCATCTAAAACCGATCCGTTGGTGGAGGTCTTGCAGGATCAACGATTCGTCGCGTTGACAGCAACCTTCACGGTGCGGGGTCCCGATGGCGTCGTTCTGGCCCATTTCCATAAGAATCATATTTACGATTTTCTGAGAAAACGCTGGCGGATTATAAGACCTGACGGCACCCTATGGGCGCAGGCGCGCGAGGATTCGATCCTGCTTTCGCTGCTGAGGCGGATGGTCGGCACGCTCTATGGGGCTTTGCGGGCTAATTTCATCATCTGCAAGGAAGATTCTGAGGATGTGATCGGAGAATTTAACCGCAATTTCACGATCCTCGACCGTTATGTGCTGAACCTGGGGCCGGATACGCAGATGCACCTGGATCGACGCGTCGCCCTGGCGCTTGGCGTCATGCTCGATACGGGGGAAAGGCGTTGATGGAAGAGGCGCCTATTATCACCGCCGAGATGCTGGATGAGCGCGTTGAGTTCGAACGCGGAATGGCGATGGCCCCGCCGCTTTCGCTGACCTTGATCGCGCTTTGCCTGCTTGCGTTCTACTTTCAGATCTCCCGCGGTGTTCTATCCAGCCATGAGCTGCTTATCGAGGCGGGAGCCAAGGACGTGGCCAGGATTTTTTCAGGAGATTTGTGGCGACTTTTGTCTTATGCGTTCCTTCATGGTAATCTGGAGCACTTGCTCGGGAACATGACGGCTCTTTATATTATTGGGATCGCCTGCGAACACGCTTTCGGCTCCCTGCGAACTTTTTATGTTTACGTCTGGTCGGCCATTGTTGGGGCGATAACAAGCTGCTTGAATGCGACGCTCGCCGTGGGCGCCTCCGGCGCGATTTTTGGGCTGCTCGGCCTCCTCGCGACCGTGCTCATCCGGCGTCGCGCTGCCTTTATCGTCCGGGAGCGCCGCCTCGGCGTGGTGTTGGCGATTTGGGCTTCCTATGCCATCATCGACGGCAGCGTGCGGATTGGCGTCGATGGTTGGGCCCATGCCGGCGGCTTGGCTGTGGGCATCTGCGCCGGTTTCTTTATGGAGCCCAAGCAGCTGATCACTGGAGAACGCCCGCTCAATACGGCGCTTCTGGTCGCAACGCTGGCCACGCTCATCTACGCCATGGTCTATTTCGTTCCCGCCTTAATCAGCCTTAAATCCGCTTAACAAGGAGAATCGTCATGGACAAGCCAACAGACTTAAACGCGCCCAGGGAAATCACCTCCGACATGCAGGTCGGCGGCGATATCGTGCCGGCCCGCATCCTGGCGCGCTTTGCCGCGATTGTAATCGACGGCATCCTAGTCGGCCTCGTTTCAATTGGCGTCGGCATGGCGGTTGGCGTCGCAGACCGGTGGTTGAGCATAGGGCTGTTCCTTGTCTACGAAACGCTCATGGTAGGCTCAGGCGGGCAAACCCTGGGAAAAAAGCTCCTGAAAGTAAAAGTGATCCTTGCCGACGGCCAACCGATCGCTTACGGCCGTTCTTTCGTTAGGGCCATCGGGTCGCGCGTCTCCCAAGCAGTCCTTTTCCTCGGATGCGCCATTGCCATTTTTACGAAAGATAAACGGGCGCTCCACGATTATATCGCTGGCACTCGTGTTATCGAGGCGAACTAACTGGAAATCTTCAGTTTGAAATCATCAGCGATGAGATCGCGTGGATGATTATGTTCAACGCCGTTTGAGCCGCGAAGATGCGAAGCGATTGTGCCAAGCGACCGAA
>JBBTHA010000011.1:0-21068 GCA_038060535.1 Elusimicrobiota bacterium
CAGGCCGTACATGAGGTCGAGGTTCAGGTCGAAATCGCCGTGACGACGGATGCCGCCATCCAGACGGCGTCGAGGTGATTGGTTCCCTGGCGCAGAAGCTCGCCCCAAGACGGTGTCGGTGGGGGAAGGCCGAAGCCCAGGTAGTCGAGAGAGGTCAGCGCGACGATGCCGCCGGAGACCGAGAAGGGGATGAAGGTGACGATCACCGAAATCGTGTTGGGCAGGATATGGCAGAAAATGACATAGAAGTCGCTGGCGCCCAAAGCCCGGGCCGCGAGCACGTATTCGCGGCTTTTCTGCTTGTAAACGGCTGTGCGCATGTACCAGGTCATCGAGATCCAGCCGAAAAAGATCATGATGCCGACCAGGGTGAAAAAATTGGGAATCATGATCGAGGCGACGATGATGATCACGTAGAGAAACGGGATGTTGGACCACACCTCGATGAGCCGCTGGAAGAACAAATCGAACAGCCCTCCAAAATAGCCCATCGCGCAGCCGATGGCCACGCCGACGGTGTAATTGGCCAGCAACAACAGAAGGGAGAAGGCGATCGCGGTCCGAAAGCCGTACACCAAGCGCGCGAGGACGTCGCGTCCGGTCGTGTCGGTGCCTAGGAAGTGGCGTTGCGCGCGCGAGGGCGGCGTCGGGGGGTAGACGCCTTCGGGCAGGTCGTTTTCATACGGGTTGTAGGGGACCAAGGGCAGCACGACGATGTCCGATCCTCCCCGCGCGCGGAAGATCTCGGCCAGTTTGCGGTAATTCGTTTCGTAGTCGTAGTCGAGTCCGAATTCCTTGCCGGGGATGATCGCTCCATAGGTGGGAAAACGCCAGCGGCCCTCGTAGCGCACGGCCAAGGCGCGGCTGTTGACCATGAGTTCCGAACAGCACGACAGCAGGATGGCCGCCGCCAGTCCGAGCGCCGACCACCAGCCTCGCTTGAGGGAGCGAAAACGCGCCAGCTTTTTCCGCGTGAGGGGGTCGAGCGGGAGGAAGGGCATGTTATTGGAATTTCACGCGAGGATCGACGAAGGCGACGCAAAGATCCGAGAGGATGTTGCCGATGAGAAAGAGCAGCGAGGAAAGCACGAGTATGCCCATGACGACCGGATAATCGCGCTCGACGACGGATTCGTATCCGAGCAGGCCGAATCCGTTGATGTTGAAAATGGTTTCCACGAGGAAGGAGCCGGAGAGGATCAGCGAGATTTCGTTGCCGAAGTGCGTGGCGATGGGAATCAAGCTGTTGCGCAGGGCGTGGCGGATGACGGCGCGCCGAAAATCCAGGCCCTTGGCCACGGCGGTGCGGACATAGTCGGCCGCCAGGTTGTCCATCAAGGAATTTTTGGCTAAAAAAGTCGTGACCGCAAAGGAGCCGGCCATATAGGCCGCCAGAGGAAGCGCGCAATGCCACGCCAGATCGCGGATTTTGGCCAAGAGGCTCATGTCGGAAAAATCGCTTGAGGTCAAGCCCGAGAGCGGAAAAAACTCCCAGTGAGAGGCGAAGAGAACTAAGAGCAAAATGCCGATCACGTAGTTGGGGACCGCGTACCCGATAAAGACCAGAGCGGAGGTGGCGTTGTCGATGGGGGCGCGGTGCTTGACCGCCTTGAGAATGCCAAGCGGAATGCAGATGCCGTAGGTTAACAGAAGAGTGGAGACCCCGAAAAGGATGGACACCGGGAATCGATCCTTGATCAGCGTCCAGACCGGCTCGTTATAGCGCGACGAGTTTCCTAAGTCTAGGCGCGCGACCTTCCACAGCCACTGGAGATAGCTGGTCAAAAGCGGCTTATCAAGGCCGTAGTACTCCTTGAGCTCTTGGATCTGGCTCTCGGAGAGAGCCGCCGTCGCGACTCGATCCCCCCCCCCGCGTCCTTGGGCGGACATTTGCTGGGCTTGGGAGATCATTCTTTCGACCGGGCCCCCCGGCACGAAGCGGGTGATGGCGAACACCATCAGCGTGACTCCCAAAAATGTCGGTATGATGAGAAGAAGTCGGCGGAGAAAATAGGACGCCATTGACGGTCGGCATTTTACTATAAATCGGATGGGCGGCTGCTTGACTGTCTAGGACCTGCGGTTGCGGGCGTCTCGAGGCTAAATTGTGTAGTATCTAGCCATGGCAAAACACCGCGGGTCAAAAAAAATATCAGTCATCATCGCTGACGACCAAACCCTGTTTCGAGAGGGCATCAAGGATCTCCTAGAAAACGAGAAGAATATAGAGGTCGTCGCCGAGGCGGCCGATGGAAGAGAGGCCCTGCGCTTGGTCAAGAAGCTCAAACCCCATGTCATCCTTCTCGACATCAAGCTCCCGCACATGGACGGCATCGAGGCCACGCGCCAAATCCACCGGGACTGTCCGACCACCAACGTCTTGATCCTCTCCTCGTACGAGGACGAATCGCACGTGATGGAGGCCATTCAAGCCGGGGCCAACGGCTATCTCTCCAAGATGCTGCCCGCTTCGGAATTGGTCAACGCGCTCAAGACGTTCGCCAACCAGGGCGTCATGATTCCCCAGCCGGTGATGAGCAAGCTCATCGAGGGCTTGCGCTCCCTGGGTTCTGGCAACGGCGAGGCGTCTTTGGTCGCCCTGACCAAAACGGAGATCAAAGTTTTGGCCAATCTCGGCCGCGGCCAGTCCAACAAGGAGATCGCGCAGTCTCTGGTCTGCAGCGTCAAGACCGTCAAGAATCATCTCAACAGCATATTCCAAAAGCTGAGCGTCTCCAACCGCACCGAAGCCGTGGTCAAGGGCATCGATCTGGGCTTGATCGCCGCCGAGAAATCCGACTAGATCGAGTCGTTCTTGGCGAGTCACGCGTTGCGAGTCGCCGTAGCCCTTTTCCTCTGCGTCACAGCGGCGGGGGCGCAAAATGCCAAGCTCGACGCCCGGCTTCAAGCCGCGCGGGCGGCGGGTCGCGCGCTGGCGCCGGCGGGCGTCTTAAGCGGCGCAAGGCGCCCGGTGCTGCTCAGAGTCACAGCGGCGACCGATCTCGCCGTGTTGCGCGCGACGTTTCCCGGCGTGAGGTTCGGCAGCCAAAGTGGACCCGTCGTCACGGCGTGGGCCTCCGACGCTGAGATCGACGCGCTGACCCGCGCGGCGGGGGTTCTGCGCATCGAAGCGGCTGTGCGCGCCGCCCCCACCCTCGACACCGTGCGATCGAGTTCGTCGGTTTCAGGACAGGCGTTGGGGACGATTTACGGCGCCGTGGCGACGGATCTGGCTAACGCGACGGGCGCCGGCGTCGTCGCGGGTTTTATCGACACCGGCATCGATTGGACGCACAAGGATTTCATCAACGACGCCCCCAATACGTCGCGCATTCTCGCGATTTGGGACCAGACCATCAGCTCCCATGCCGGCGGTCCGTTTCCGGCGGGCTTTAGCTACGGCGCCGAGTACGTGAACGCGCAAATCACGGCGAAACTACAGGGCGGCGGCGGGGCGATCAACACCGTCGACACTCAAGGACACGGCACCCATGTCGCTTCGATCGCGGCCGGAGACGGAAGCGACACCAACGGCGCTTTGCCCGCCGGGACCTTCAAGGGCATCGCGCCCGACGCCGACATCGTCATGGTAAAAACCACGTATTTGACCGGAGATATGATCGACGGCGTCAATTACATCATCTCTCGCGCCGCCGCCGCAGGCAAGCGCGCGGTCATCAACATGAGCCTGGGCACCCAGTCCGGTCCTCACGATGGGACCTCCTCTTTTGAAGAGCCCCTGGGGATCATCGCCCAAAGCACTCCGGTTGTCGTGTCCATGGGAAATGACGCCGCCAAAGACCCGCACGCGCAGACCGTCGTCGGCGCCGGCGGCAGCGCTGCGTTCACCGTCTCGATCACTGGGACGCCCAACGAGGCGGACGTCGAGTTTTGGGTGCCCAATGGAGACGGTTATACGGCGACCGTGACGTTGGCGGGCGTGGCGGGTTCGCTCAGCGCCGTTGGCGGCAGCGACCAAAACGGGACGTTGGGCGGACATGGGGTTTGGATCTTCAACGCGACGGATTCTGATCATCCCTATGGAGACCGCCAGATCTACGTTTACGTCTACCGCTCGGGAGGGATCACGGCCGCCTCCCTGACGGTCACCGTCACGAGAACCCTAAGCTCAGGAAGCGGACGCATCGACGGTTATGTCAATCCGGCCGCCAAGCCCCTGAGATTTACCACGTTGGTCGAGGTCGCGGGAAGTCTGGGAGAGCCTGCTTGCGCCGCGGGAGTGTTCGGCGTCGCCTCTTACGCTTCCAAAGAATCTTGGCGATCCATCGATGGGGGCACCTACAACTTCCCAGATCAGGCTCCTTTGGGAAGTGTCTCGGCGTTCAGTTCCCGAGGTCCCACTCGAGACGGACGTGTGCGTCCGGAGATCTCCGCGCCCGGAGACGCCGTCATGGCCGCTCTGTCCTTGGATCCGGCGGCCAGGCCCGCGGACTCTGCGATCGCGCCGGATGCACGCCACCGCATACTGCGCGGCACCAGCATGTCCGCTCCGGTGGTGACCGCAATACTGGCGGCTCGTCTGCAATGGGGGCCGAATCGAGGAGTTTCCGACTTGCGCCAAATCCTGCAGGCCCAGGCCCGCGCCGATCCGGCCACCTCTAGCGTGCCGAACAATACCTGGGGTTACGGCAAGGTCGCTTCGAGTCCGCAGCCCGTTTCGGCCCCTTCGAGTCTAGGCGCGACCACGCTGGGAATAAGTTCGATCGTTTGGAGTTGGTCCTCCGTCATCGGCGGCGATGCGTATTCTCTTTACTACGCGACCAGCCCCGCGGTCTCTTTCGACGCGGGAGCGCTTGGCTCCTACACCCAAACCGGCTTGGCACCGAACACGACGTACTCTTATTTCATCGCCGCGACGGGGGCGGGGGTCCCAGGGCCGTTGTCGAGTGCTATCAGCACCTCGACCTACTCTGGGCCGCCTTCGGGCTTGCCCGCGATAACGCCTTACGTTTCCAGCTTTACGGTCGCTTTCACGCCATGTCCCGCCGCGCCGCAAGCGGCGTCGTGTTGGGGGTATGTCCTGGACGCCTCGACGTCCCCTTCTTTCAATGTGGTGAGCGCGGCGACAACAACCAACAACCGCGCCGATTCCTCACTGGTCCTGACGGGGCTTCAACCCTTGACGACTTACTATTTTCGCCTGGCGACGCTCAATGCCAACGGCGGGTGGACATCGACCGGGACGGTGAGCGCGGTGACGCTCAGCCATCTCGTCGCCCCCTCCAACCCTCGACTGACGTCGTTGACGACGCAGTCCATTCTCCTGCAGTGGGATCCCAACTCCAATACGCCGGGCGTTTCCTACACCGCGCACTCGTCGACTTCCCCCGTGTTCAACGCACCCGTGCTGACCGGCGCGACCACCGGCACTTCCTGGATCTTCTCGGGTTTGACGGCCAATACGAGCTATTACTTCCGTGTTCAAGCCGCCGGCGGTCCCTTCTTGGACGGCGGCTTGGGGGCGACTTTGGCCGCGACTCCCGGCGTCGCGACGCCCGCTTTTACCGCGATCGCGCAGAGCGAGGTGACGGTGACGTGGTCTGCGGCCGGCAATCCATCCGGCACGGCGTATCTCGTTGAATGTTCCAGCGCGATTGATTTTTCCGCTCCGGCGGTTTCATCTCAAACGGGCGGCCTCGCGGCGACGCTGACGGGCCTCGCGGCCAATACGCGCTACTATGCGCGCGTGTCGGCGCGGTCTCATGGAGGAACCGCCAGCGCATACGCCCCCCTGGGCTCGACTTCGACGCTGAGCGCGGCGCCCGCCTCCACCGCGACGCCCTTTCCCCATCGAAACACCAACGCGCTGACGGTGTCCTGGATGCCGTTGCCTTTGACGCCCCAGGCCCTCGCGTGCGAAGGCTACCGCGTCGACTTGTCGCTTGACGCTGGATTTGCCGCGATCGCGGTGACGACCGTGACTGACGCAGGGTCGTCCCAGGCGGCTTTCGCCGGCTTGAACGCCTCTACGACGTATTACGCGCGCGTGGGAGCCCTCAACTGGGATGGGGTGGCCAATTACCTGGTCATTGGCTCGACGACGACCTCGGTTCCGGCCATTTCCTCGGGCGTCGTCGGGTCCGGCGCGATGGTTCTCAGTCTCGTTCCATCCTTTGCGGCGTCAAGTCTGATCAGGATCACCTTCGATGCCGGGACGTTCCCTCCTGGAACGACGGTCTCACTCTCCGAGGGCTTGTCCCAGGATCTGACCTCGCCGCGCAGCCTGACGGCGGGGCTGACGTCGCTGGGAACGTCGGCGGGCTTCGAATTGACGGCTCAAGGGCGTCAGCCGCTGAAGCCCGTGCGCCTCATCCTGGCCTATGTTCCCGCCCATCTTCCGGCCGGGGGAGATGAACGGCGCCTGATTCTCGCCCGATTCGATGAAGCCTCCGCGCAATGGGTGCCGCTGGCCTCGGCCGTCGATCAAACGGAACATCTCCTGATTTCGGCGCTGGATCATTTCTCGGCCTTTGCGCCGTTTTTGGCGAGCGCGGGAACGGCGGTGAGCGCGGGCAGGGTGTTCCCTCAGCCCTGGGAAATCGGCTCTCCAAGCGGCAGTTACGGCGCCGCGTCGCTGACGTTCGCCAACTTCCCGGCCGGATCGAAAGTCAGGATTTTGACTTTAAGCGGCGAGCGGGTCTGGGATGGAGAGACGGCGGCCAACGGCATGCTCGCTTGGGACGGACGCAATCGCTCCGGACGCGGGGCCGCCAGCGGCACCTATTACGCCGTCATCGAGGCGGGCGGCGAAAAAAGCGTCCGTCGGCTGGTGATCGTGCGATGAGAGGCTTTGTCGCGCTCCTGCTGGCGGCGGCCGCCTCGCCAAACACCGCGCGCGCCGCCTTTCAAAGCGATACGGCGACGACGTCCGCCCAGTTTCTTTCCATCGGCGCCGGCGCCCGCGCCGCGGGCATGGGCTCGGCTCGGAGCGTCTGCGCCGCCGGCCCCGAGGCCGTCTACTGGAATCCGGCGGGCTTGGCCTCCCAAAGGTCGCCCGAGATAGCCTATTCCCGGGCGGAACTGCCCCAATCCGTGCATCATGACTACATGGCCTTGGCCCTCCCACTGAAGTGGCTGGGAGGGGTGGTCGGCGTGTCCTTGACGAGCCTGTCCCAAGCGAGCATCGAGAAAATCGACAATGCAGGCGTCGTTCGGGGAGCTTTTTCCCCCCATTCCCAAGCTTTGGCCGTGGCCTACGGGCGGAATTTTTCGGGAGGCGGGACGTCGGCCCCCAAACGGACCATTTTTCGCCAACGTTGGGATCGCTTCGAAATCGAGGAGGTTGTCGACCTGGCCGGCCCAGACGAGCCGCTTGAGGGCCTTCGCGCGGGAGCCTCGGCCAAGGTCATCAGCGAGACGCTGGCCGAGCGCACGGCCTCGAGTTTCGCCTTCGACGTGGGCGCGATGTATCGATCGCACCGTCATGCGGCCCTCGAAATCGGCGGGGCCGTGCGCAACGCGGGAGGCCGGCTTCGCTTCATCGAAGAATCCGCGCCGCTGCCCTTGGAATCGGCGTTGGGCGCGGCTTACACGTGGAATCGGGAGCGAGGGCGGGTGCTAGGAGCCGGCGAACTCACCGTCCCGCTCTATGGCAGGCCTTACCTCAAGCTCGGCGCGCAATGGGAGAAGTTCGTCGGCGGCGGCCTGGCCGTCGTGGGGCGCACCGGGTTTCATGGCCGGTCCGTCCCGGATTTAGGAATTCTTTCGGGGTTGACTGTGGGAGCCGGGATGCGCCTGGGAGGGTTCGCCTGCGACCTCGCGTTTCAACCTATGGGGGCGCTGGGACAGAGCTTTCATTTCGGTTTGGGATGGAGATTCTCCCGGACGGCTAGCCGAGGACCAGCTTAATAAGCCAGAAGAACATCGCGGCCACCAGCGCTGAAAGCGGGATCGTGAGCGCCCAGGCCCAGGCGATTTTTCCCAGGGTGTGCCAGTGGACCGATTTATTTCCATTATGAGCCGCTCCGACTCCCGCGACCGCGCCGGTCACGACGTGGGTCGTCGAGACCGGGGCGCCTAGAACCGTCGCCAGCAGAATGGCCGTGCTGGCCCCGACCTCGGCCGCAGTTCCCATCGGCCTATCGAGGGACGTGACTTTTTCCCCCATGGTCTTGATCACGCTCCATCCCCCGGCCAGCGTCCCCAGGCCCATCGCCAAGTACGAGACGGCGGCGACAAACCAGGGCACATAGAATTGGGCGCCCAGCAAACCATTGGCGAACATGAGGGCGGTGATGATGCCGATCGTTTTCTGCGAATCATTTCCGCCATGACCCAGACTGAGCATGGCCGAGGACGCAAGCTGCAGGCCGGCGAATGTCTGGTTCGTCTTTACACTGGATTTGCCGCGTATGAGAAAGTCGATCAAGGACATGAGGAGGAAGGAGACCGCCAAGCCCATGATCGGCGCGACGATCATGAAGGTTGCGGTCACCACCAGAGTCGTCGGAAGCAAAGCCCCGAAGCCGCCGGCGACGAGAGCCGCGCCGACGAGGCCGCCGATGAGAGCGTGCGACGAGCTGACGGGGATGCCCAATCGAATGGTCAGCCAATTCCAAAGACTCGCTCCCAGCAAGGCCGCCACGAGCAGCGTGTTGGACATGACCGCCGGAACGACCAAGCCGCTGCCGATGGCGGTCGCGATATGCGCCCCGAAGAAGAAATAAGCGATGGAGTTGAAGAAAGCCGCCCAAAGGACCGCCTTGCGAGCGGAGAGGACTTTCGTCGTGACAACGGTCGCGATCGAATTGGCCGCGTCATGCATCCCATTGAGGAACTCAAATCCCAAAGCCAGTACGATCATCAGGCCCATGGCCGTCAATCGCAGGGTTTCAACTCCCAATAGAGCGCTGAGCACCGGAGCCAGGCTGGAGCCAATGAGCAGAAAGCCGGACCCCGCAACGAGGGCCGTGACCTTAGGGGAGTCGGGGTGCTTCCACTGGCGCCAAGCGGAGACGGCGACCGCGGCCGCGCCCAATAAACCCGAAACGGAGGCCATGATCGGCCCCCACAAAGCCGTGGAGGCGACGATCGCCGCACCCGACAGAGTCAAGCTACCCGCCAGGGCGGTCACGGCGAGGGATGTCCCGCCGGAGGCCAGGGCGGCGACTGTTCTATTTTTCGGCGTCGACGGCATCTGCGGGGGCGGGACCTCGGCCGAGGCGTCGTCGTTGGCGAGGTTGATTTTTCCATACAACGTTCGAGCCTTCAGGGAAAGCGTCTTTCGCCAGGACGCGAAAGCCGGAGTTCCCGCCGCGAAAGCCGGTTGCGCCGCCAGGGGAATTGCGGGCTTCTCAGGGGCCCCGTCGAATGTGAGTGCCTCGACGCCATGGGACGTTTCCAGGTTCTGCGCGAGACCGTCCATGCCGGGCGACGACGTCTGGCTTGTGGCCGCCCGCAGCCTTGCGGCGGCGGTACCCCCTTCGAAAACGGCGGCCACCGTCGGACGGCGATGTCCGGCCGGCCTTGCAGCGGCCAAGGGCAGGCTTCCCGCGACCCCGAGGGGGCGGGCGTTGGCCGCGTTCGAAGCCGACAGTCCGGGCGGCAGTCCGGCGATGGGTGGCGCGAGCGTCGATGCTCCGGGGACTTGCCAAGAAACGGGCGCAACGCCGTTGGCGCGAACACCCCTGGCGGCTGTGGCGATTTGGCCGACGGCGTGTGCGCAACGGCCCGCAGACTCCATGAACAGAGAAAAAACGACAGCCGCCGCAATGATCGGGGAGCGTCTTCTCACGCAGTGAGTTTACCCTAGGCGAACGCGTCTTGTCAGGGCCACCTAGCTCAGAGGCGATGAGGTCTTTGGACCTAGGAGACGGCTTCGCGTCGTCGATCCGGCCTTGATCCGCGCCAAGGATTCGGCCGCATAGACCCGGATTCGAGGATTGCCGGCGGATTTGGCCGCTTTTTCCAGGAAAGGAATCGCGCGCTCATCGCCCGTGCGTCCAAGTTCCGCGCAGGCGATGAGGCTGATGCGCTCGTCGTCTTCATGGAGCAGCGAGCATAAAGTCGGAACGGCACGAGGCGTATCGATCGCATATTCGGCCATGGCTCGGATGGCGGCGATACGGGCGCCAAAGGCGAAAGGAGGTCGAGTCGCTTTGAGAAGGCGCCGAGCCGCGCCGGCGTCGCGGGAGGCGGCAACGGCCGCAACAGCGGCGGCGGCGAGGACATCGCGATAGGTTCGGGTCTTCATGTTCTGAGCGATCAGGCCGCGATGACGGGCGTAATCAAGAAGACCGAGGGCTTTGGTGGCCGCGGCGCGAACGCCAAGAGATGGCGCGCGGCGGGCCAAAGGGGCCAGGAGGCGGGCGTCTGCGGCCGTTCCCCGGCGGCCGAGGGTCTCGATGACGACCCGGCGAACCTTGGGATGGGAGATGTCTGCAAGCAGCCGTCGCAAAGCCGCCACCGCCTCGTGTCCGCGGACGTCGCCCAAAGCTGAGACCATTTCCGCCGACGCCCCCCAAAACGTCTCTCTCTTGGCGGCGGCTTCAAGGGCCGCGACGGCGCGGCGCCCTCCCCACCGGGCCACGGGCCTGGCCGCGAGCGCGCGCGACACCGAGGTTTTTCCCCCTGCGAGCTGGCGGCGCCACATGGGCAGAGGTTTCTCGAAATCAAGGCTGGCGAGCAATTCGAGGTCAGGGTCGAATTCAACGTCGAGGGGCTCCCCCGGCAGGCGCCAGAGAAATCGATGTTCTTTGGAGTCGACCGACATGACGAAATCGCGCATCCAACCGCGGCCCGTGACGTGAATTTTGACGCGAAATCGATACGCGGGCGATTGACCCGAGACGCTTTGAGTTTGGGTGAGATGGAGCTCTCCTTTCGAGCGTTTGCCGTCCCAGGCCCAGCGCAGTTTCAAAATAGGGTGTCCCGGACGATACACCCACTGGTCGAAAAATGACTGCACATTGCGTCCGGTGGCTTCCTCAAAGGCGACGACCAGGTCCTGCGTTTGGGCGGTCGCATCGGCATGTTTGCGCAGCCAATGACCGACGCCCTTCCAGAAGAGAGAGTCGCCCAGCTCGAGGTGCAGCATGCGCAGGACCCAGCAGCCTTTTTCGTAAAGATGCCTGTCGAAAATCATCCACGGATCGCGGTATGTCCGGCAGACGATCGGGCGGCGGTAGCGGCCGGACGCCTCATCGAGATAGATGCGGCGGTTGAGCCACAGCTCGTAGAGCGCTTCGTCGATCCCCCTGTCGGCATCAAGAAAGACCACTTCCGAATAGGTGGCAAAACCCTCGTTGAGCCAGGCGTGCGGCCATTCGGCGCAGGTCACCAGATTGCCGAACCAATGGTGGGCCAATTCATGGGCGACCAAGGTGTCCAGGTCATGATCGAGCGCGGCCTGCTTGTCGATCAAGCAGGCGTCCGTCTGAGTCGTCGCAGTCGTATGCTCCATGCCGCCTGGAAATTCGGCGACGGCGACTTGAGCGTAGCGGCTGTAAGGGTAGCGCACACCGGTTTTTTCAGAGAGGATTCGCATCGCGGCGCCGGTTTTCGCAAAACCACGGCGGGCGTCGTCTTCACGGCCCTTTTCGCAGTAATAAACCAGCGGGATGCCGTCCCATTCTTCCACGACCTCGCTAAACTTCCCGACGGCCAGCATGATCAAGTAAATCGAGTGGGGGCGCTCCATCCGCCAATGCCATAATTCCCCGCTTCGCGCAGCGGAATGTTCGATAAGCGTTCCATTGGAGACGGCGCGAAAGCCCTTGGGAACGCGCACCCTGATCTCGGAGGTGGCTTTTTCCCCTGGAGCGTCGTGGCAGGGGAACCAGCGGCGCGCGTCGTTAGGCTGACTTTGGCTCCACAACTGTACGGGATTATCCCGGGCGTGGGGTCCAGGCCGGACGAAATGAAGCCCGGCCGCCGGATTTTCCACGGAGTATTTAATTTCGACTTCGCTTTGCGCGCCCTCTTCAAGGGACGCGGCCACGATAATTTTGTCCTTGGAGGATGTCCAACGAGCGGATTTCCCATCGATCCGAACGCTTTGGACGCGAAGCGAAACGGCGTCAAACTGCAGAGTCTTTAGGCCCGCGCGGCGGGCTTTGAGGGTCGTTCGGCACACCCCGCTCAGACGCCGTCGTCGCAAGTCTACGTCCAAATCCAGGAACACGTGGATGGTGTCGAAAGGCCTGTCCGCGGCATAAACCGCCGCAGCTCCCAGCAATGCCTCCTCCACGTGCGGATCGGGAGCTCCCGCCTGCGTCCTGCGTCCGCAGCCGAGAAACTCCCGATCCGTCAGGGGCATTAGGCCGCGACCGGTTCCGCCTTGGCGGCGGAGGCGAGCTCCTTGACCATCATCATCGCGACTTCATTGCGCTGGATCTGATTGGTTCCCTCGTAAAGCTGAGTGATCTTCGCGTCGCGCATGAACTTCTCGACAGGGAAATCACGCATATAGCCGATGCCGCCGCACATCTGCACGCAGTCGGTGGTCACCTTCATGGCGACGTCCGAGCAGAAGTACTTCGACATGGCCGATTCCTTGGTCCAGCGCTTGACGTCCATCTTGTTCAAGACGTCATAAACAATGGCTTTGTCGGCGATCGCCTTTTGATAGACGGGCATCATCGCTTTATCCATGGCCTTGACCGTGGCGTAGAGAAGCGCCCTGGAGGCCTCAATCTGCGTGGCGCAATCGGCCATCATATGCTGGATGGCTTGGAAGCTCGAGATCGGCTGGCCGAACTGCTTGCGCTGGCGGATGTAAGACAGGGTTTCGTCGAGCGCACCCTGGGCGATCCCCAAGGCTTGCGCCGCGACGCCTGGGCGCGAACAGTCGAAGGTGGTCTGCGCCGTGAATAGGCCGTAGCCCTCCTTGTAGAGCAGATTTTTCTTCGGGATCCTGCAGTTTACGAAATCCAACTGATACGTCGGGTTGGCCCGAATTCCCATCTTATGCTCTTTTTTCCCGAAGCCAAAGCCCGGCGTGCCTTTCTCGACAACGAAGGCCGAGACGCCCCGCGCTCCGCGCGAAGGGTTGGTCGTCGCGAAAACGACGTAAATCTCGGCGACTTCTCCGTTGGACACGAAGGTTTTCGAGCCGTTGAGGATGTAATGTTCCCCATCGAGCTTCGCAAGGCACTGAGTCGCCGTGGCGTCGGAGCCCGCGTTGGCCTCGGTGATGGCGAAGGCGGCTAATTTTTTGCCGCTGGCCAGATCCGGAATGAACTTGGCGCGCTGCTCATGGTTGCCGAGAAGCAATATCGGCAGGGTCCCAAGACCCGTTGCGGCGAATGCCAACGCGATGCCGCCGCAGGCGCGCGAGAGTTGTTCGATGACGAGGACCTGCTCCATTAGGCCTCCGCCCAAGCCGCCATATTCCTCGGGGAGATAGACGGCATAGAGATCTGCCGACGCCATTTTTTTCACTACGTCCCAAGGAAACGTTTCTTTGTCGTCATGCATCTCGCGGACGGGTTTAATGTCGCGAATGGCAAATTGATAGGCGAGACGCTGAATTTCTCCCTGCTGCTCCGTTAATTCGTAATCCATGTTAACCCTCCCCTGAGTCTAATCGCGTCAAGGCGTCGCAAGCCGCCGCTTGTTCCGCTTCCTTTTTGCTCTTACCGGCACCGAGACCCAATTCTCTTTCGCCAAGGCGCACCAGGATCTTGAAATTCTTGTCGTGGTCCGGGCCGGTCGCGGCGGTCAGTTCGTACGTCGGCGGTGATTTATAGCGTTTTTGAAGGATCTCCTGCAAACGGCTCTTGTAGTCCGTTTCCAGCAGATGCCCGTGCTTTTCGGCGTACCAGGAACGCACGAAATCGGCGGCCCGTTCAAAGCCTCCATCGAGAAAGATCGCTCCGATCAACGCCTCAACAGCGTTGGCTATCAGGCTCTGACGGTTTCGTCCCCCTGTCGACTCCTCCCCGACTCCGAGATACAAATACGCGCCCAGGCCCAGCTCCTCGCCCCACGCGGCCAAGCTGGGCCGGGAGACGAGGAGTGATTTTTTCTTGGAGAGAGCGCCCTCGGCTTCATGTGGATAGCCGACATACAATTCATGGGCGACCACCGCCGCCAGTACGCTGTCTCCGAGAAACTCCAAGCGCTCATTGCAGACGCCGGAACCCCTCTCGCTCGCGAATGACTTATGCGACATCGCCTGCGTGAGCAGTCCGCCGTCTCGAAACCGATATCCGACGACCTCTTCAAGAGGTCGAGGCATCGGGGCCGTCCGCCTTACTTCTTGGCGTGAGCCGAGATGTAATCGATCGCCTGGCCAACCGTCTGGATCTTTTCGGCTTGCTCGTCGGGGATCTCGGTGTCGAATTCCTCTTCAAGAGCCATGACGAGTTCGACGGTGTCTAGAGAATCCGCGCCGAGATCGTTGACGAAATGTGCGGCGGGCGTAACTTCAGCGGCGTCGACGCCGAGTTGTTCAACGATGATTTGCTTTACCCGGTCTGCGATGTTGGCATCAGCCATGATGTCTTGTCTCCTTTTTATGCGTCTTCCATGCTACATGTACGCTCCGCCGTTGACATTGATGACTTGGCCCGTGATATAGGCCGACTCATCCGACGACAGAAAAAGAACCGCCCGAGCCACATCGACGGGGTCGCCCATGCGGCCCAGTAATATTTTTGTCACCAGCTTTTCCTTGACGTCTTCGGGGATCACGTCCGTCATCGCGGTCTTGATAAAGCCGGGAGCCACGGCGTTGGCGGTGATGTTGCGCGAGGCGAATTCACGCGCGATCGACTTCGTCAAGGAAATCACCCCTCCCTTCGAAGCGGAATAGTTGACCTGCCCGGCGTTGCCCTCTTGGCCAACGATGGAGGATATGCTGACGATGCGACCATAATGGGCTTTCATCATGGGACGTATGCAGGCCTTTACAAAGTTAAAAATTCCTTTTAAATTCACGTCCAAGACCAGATCCCAATCCGTCTCGGACATGCGCATAATCAGATTATCTTTTGTAATTCCCGCATTATTGATCAATATATCAATTTTTCCGAATTTGTCCAATGTCGCCTTGACCACGGACTCGCACTGTTCGTGCTTGGTCACATCGCAGGATAATCCCATCGTGGTCCCTTCGCGCCCGGCCGCCAGAACCGCGGCGGACTTCGCCGCCATCTCTCCGTTGACATCCACGATAATGACTTTGGCTCCTTCGGCCGCGAACAACTCAGCGGTCGCGTATCCGATGCCTCGGGCCGCACCCGTGATGATCGCGACTTTATCCTTTAACCTCACCCCGGTCACGGGCACCGTTCGTACGGCCGTTTCGGTATTCATACAGGATCCTCCTTAAGTTCCACGGGGTGCGTCGAAGCCGTGGCTTGAGCCGCCCGGGTCACGACCTCGCGCAAACCCTTGGGAAGACACGCCCTTGCCGTTACGACCGCCGCGCCGATGGCGTTGGTAATCGCACGCGCATTCGCGCACCCGTGCGCGACTATGACCGTGCCGTCGATGCCCAGCAACGGCGCGCCTCCGTACTCATCGTAGCTCATTTTCCGGTTCAAACGCGAGAGGGGGCCGCGCAGGGCCAAGGCCGGCAGTCGATAGCGCCAGGACGCGCGCAGTTCCCCCTTGAGTTGGGACATCATGGCCGATGCCGTTCCCTCTATCGATTTCACTATGACGTTGCCCACGAAACCGTCGCAAACCACGACATCTACTTTCCCCATTGGCACGTCCCGGCCTTCAACGCAGCCCGAGAAGTTTACTTCTGCGTTCTTAAGCAACGAAAATGCCTGTTTGGCCAGATCGTTTCCGGAGCCTTCCTCCTCGCCGCTGCTGAGCAGTCCGACTTTGGGAGATGCCACCCCATACGCAAGGCGGCAGAACAAGGAACCCATCATCGCGAACTGAACGAGATGCCATGGTTTGCAGTCCATGTTGGCTTCGGCGTCAAGGAGGATGCAGACCCCTCTGGGGGTGGGGATGGGCACGGCGATCGCGGGCCGCAGCACTCCCGGAATCCTCTTGAGATGCCACAGCGCGGCTGTCCTGGTCGCTGCCGAATTCCCGGCCGAAACGAAAGCCGAAGTCCGGCCTTGAGCGCAGGCCTGGGCGGCCAGCATGATCGAGGAACGAGGTTTGGCGCGGCAGGCGGACGCGGCGTCCTCGTCCATTCCCACCGCTTCCGAGGCATCTTCGATGGAGAATCGAGAGTCCGTCTCGGCGATTCCGCGGGCCGACAATTCTGATCTGACCGCCGCGCGAGGGCCCACCAAGAGAACCTCGACGCCGAATGCGTTGGCCGCCGCGATGGCTCCCTCGATGGTCGCAGACAGCCCGGCGTCTCCGCCGACGGCATCGAGCGCGATCTTTACGGAAGGCATGCCGAAATCTTACTGTTTGTCGCCTTCGCCGCCTTCAGGTTGCGCGTTCTTCTTCTTCGTCTTGGGAGGGCGCACCAAGACTCCGTTGTAGTAGCCGTCCGCGCTGATCGTGTGAGGGCGATGCCAGCGGCCGTCCTTGTCTTTGCTGACGGAGAGCGCCTCCAGCTTCCAGTTGGCCGAACGGCGGCTGTCACGGCGGGATCTGGTGTGTTTGCGTTTTGGATTGGGCATGATGTTCCTCGCGTGGTGTAACGCGTTATTTTAGCCTTTCTGTGGTCCGGGGTCAATCGGGGCCGCAAGCGGCTCGGCGGTGAGAGCATTGACCGTCGTTGAGGTTCAAGCGACAGACCGGGCACAGGCCTTGGCAGTCGGGACGGCAGACGATCTTCATCGGCTGTTCCAGGATGATGGCTTGGCGCACATCATCAACGAGATCCATGGTCCCGCCGTCGATGGGCGCGGTCGCGTCGCAGTCCGCCGTCCATTCCTTCTCGATGGGCGAGAGGCAGCGCGTGCACTCAAAGCGCCAGCGTCCCCGCGCCGAGCCTTGGAAACTGGCGTCATCATCGATTCTCCGGATAACGCCGGTCACGCGCACGGGGCCCACCAGGGTCCCCTCGTTGAGCGCATCGGCAAACGCGTCTTCAGCGGTCTCGGCGGCGACGGAGAGTTCTCCTTTGTCCTTGACTTCCGACAGATCGAAACGCAGAGGAGAACTCATGGCGAGTTGATTATAAGATTTTCCCTACCCTGCCTTACATGGGGTGAAGGTCAGGTCCTGAAAGATGATGCCAATGCCGAGGTGGTCGCCGGCGCGATTGGTGACCTGCAGGGTGCTGTAGCCGATGACCAGGGGGCAATCTGCGTGCATCACCGTGAGCTCGGCGCGGTGCACCGTCTTGTGCGTGCTCAAGGTCTCCTCGATCACGCCGCTGAGCGCGGGCCAGCCCGAAAGCGCCGTTGTGAAGGGCTTGCCGATCAACGAGGACACATCGCTCAAGCGCAGTATTCTGCCCGCGGTCGGATTGATGTAGACGAGAATTCCGCTGAGATTGACGCTTAAAAATCCTCCCGTGAGGTTGTCGAGGACGCTGCGATAGTACTCAGCCTCGGCGTTCATCGTCTCAGGTCTTCTTCTTGAAACCCGCCGGAAGCTCGAAAAGATCGGAGGCGAGGGTTTTGAGTTCGACCGACTTGACCTCGGTGCGAACGAGGATGTCAGGCGTGCCCGGTTCTCGCGCGACGGCAGCCGCGGCCTTTTGTTTGACCGCTTTTTTGGCGAGTCCGCCCATGAATCCGAGCGCGGCCCCCCCCAAACTTGTGGCTCCCGCGGCATCGGCCAGCGCGGAGTCTTCTTCCTGCTCGGGCACGGGCCGTGATTTCTCCTGCTTTGGCGCGGGCGCATGCCAGGAGGTTTCCGTGAGGACCACATAGCCTTCGATCTTGCTCATCTCCCGGCTCACCTTGCCCAGGGCCTCTTCCACCTCGCTTCCGGAGGCTGACAAAAGCATTCGGGCGGAATCCAAGCCGAAGCGCCCGCGGTCCTGCGGGGTCAAGTCGACTCCGAGCTTCTTAAGGTGAGCCTTCTGAAAGCGGCTTTCCTCCTCAAGGGCTTGCTTCAAGGTCGGGGTCCAAGGCGTCGTCCAGACGTCGCTTGTCATACCGAACTCGGCCGTTTTTTTGCTGGCGATTTCCTCGATGACCAAGGAGAGCGTCGCCTGATAGCGCGAGGCCGCAAATCCGTTGATCTGACGCGTCTGGCCGGTTTTCTTCACGTCCACTTTGGCCGATTTGACGCGGTGTGTGATTTTTTCAGCGCGAGTGTGTTGAGGGTCTCTTGGGTCGGCCGAGGCGGATCCCGACGGCAGGACGATGGGGGATTCGCGGTAGGTCTTTTTTGCGACATCGAGGTCCCAGCGTTTGTCGAGATCGATGCGCAGGATATGGGCGGTGCTGCCGCCGCCGCCAAGACGGCTCATGATGGCGCCGGTAAACTTCATTTCCCCATCCTCGCGGCTTTTGAGTCCCGAAATTCTGCGGGACAATTTAGACTTGAACGCGCCCATGCCCGCGTAGCCTGTGGTGCTGCTTTCGCTGTGCACGGAAACATCGGCTGCGGCGGGAAGGGCGAGCGACAATGCGGCGCAGATGGAAGGAATCATGTTCATAACGAGTTTATAGCAAAGTCGGCGACGGTGTCATGACTGTGGAGAGAGCCCGGGGGCCGCGCGGTGGGGCTTGCCCAAGGCCATGTAGAGCCCGCCGACGCCGGTCGTGACCAGCACGGTCAAAAGCATGGAGTAGTTGACGTACCATGCCGCCTCGGGCGACCGGGGCCAGAGCATGTTGACAACCGCTCCTGTTCCGTAGGCCAAGGCCGCGATATTCACTCCCCAACCCCAACGGCCGAGAGTGAATCGTCCCTGGGGCGTCCAGCCTTTTAGGCGCGCGATCAGCGCCCCGAGCACGACCATTTGAAAGGAAACATAGATGCCGATCGCCGCCGAGCTGATAATGGTATTGATCGCGTCCTGCAGCCAATATCCAAGGCCCGTGATGAGCGCGGCGATGGCGCCGGTGCCAAGCAAAGCGGCCGTCGGCACTCGTGTCCGGGCAGACAGACGTTTGAACACCCTGCTGCCGAAAATCATTCCATCGCGGGCGAAGGAGAACAACAGGCGGCTGGCGGCCGCCTGCAGGCTGAGAAGGCAGGAGAGAAACGACACCATGACCACGGCGATGACGACGCGAAACCCCGTCATTCCCATGGCCGTCTGGAGAGTCGTCGCCACGGGATCCCTATCTGTTCCCGAGATCGCCGCTCCCAGGTCCGGCAACGATAAAAGGAGAGCCAAGCACACGAAGGTCGCCGCTCCCCCGCCGACGTAGATCGTCATGCGCATCGCCTTGGGAATCGCCGTGCCGGCATTGGGCGTCTCTTCGGCGACGTCGCCGCAGGCCTCGAAGCCGTAATAACAGAACATGGCCGCGACCGAAGAGGCCAGAAGCGCGGGAACGTAGCTCATGCCGCCGCCGAAAACACCCGTGTCGAAGAGGATCGACACGGGCTGCCGCCGTCCCCAGACCAAGAGATAGCCGCCGACGAGAACCGCTCCGATCAACTCGCAGATGAAGCCGAACATCGCCACCCGGACGAGAAGGCGAGTTCCGCTGACGTTGAGCGCCGTCGTAAAGACGATCATCGCGATGGCGCTCAACGTGCAGGCTCCAGGTCCAAGCTCGATGCCCAGCAGCTGGCTTAGAAACGGCGCGCCGCCGACCGCAACGGCCGCGACGGTGGTAAAAAGAGCCCAGCCGTAGATCCAAGCGGCCATCCAGGCCCATTTGCGTCCCACCAGTCGCAGCGACCAAGGGTAAAGCCCTCCGGCGATGGGATATTGCGACACGATCTCGCCGAAGACGAGGCACACGAGAAATTGCCCAAAGCCCACGAAAATATAGTTCCAAAACATCGGCGCCCCGCCCGCGCGCAGCGCCAGAGCGAAAACGGAGTAGACGCCCACCACGGGAGACAAGTAGGTGAACCCCAGGGAGAAGTTTTCCCAGAAGCTCATGCTGCGGTCGAAATCGGAGGAGTAGCCCAGAGCGCGCAGCTGTTCAGCGTCGGCGTCGGCCTGGTTTTTCATCCTTGAGGAAATCCGGCTGTTTCTCGTACGAAATACGGCCGGATGTCCTTGAGATCGAAATAGATGCGCACCAGGATTTCGGCGAGAAGGCCGATCAAGACGAGTTGAAACCCGATGAGCAGGCAGAAAATGGCGACCTGAAAAAGCGGCTGGTCCTTGACGAAAATGCCCAGGAAGAATTTTTTATAGAGCGTGTCCAAACCAAATCCGACTCCGAGCACTCCCATTACCAGACCGCCGCCGCCGAAGAGGTAAATCGGTTTGCCTAAATAGCTGTCCATGAACTTGACCGTCATCAAATCGAGCAGAACCTTGAATGTCCGGCTGATGCCGTATTTGGAAACTCCCCGAGTGCGAGGGCGATGATTGACCGGCACCTCGGCGACTCGAGCGCCCAGAAATCCCACCAAGGCGGGGACGAAACGGTGCATTTCTCCGTACAAGCGCAGGGGCTTCAAATACTTCGCCTTGTAGAGTTTCAGCGTGCAGCCGTAGTCGTGAAGATGGACGCCCGTGACGTAGGAGATAAAGCCGTTGGCGATCATGGAAGGCAGCGTCCGGTCCCAAAATCGATCGCGGCGGTCCTTGCGCCATCCGCTGACGCAGTCGTAGCCCTCATCGATTTTGGCGAGCAGCCGGGGGACGTCGCGAGCGTCGTTTTGCATATCGGCGTCAAGACAGACGATCAACTCCCCGCAGGCGTGCTGAATGCCCGCCAACATCGCCGCGGTTTGCCCCGCGTTGCGGCCCAGGCGCACGCACCTGAAATTGGGGTAGGTCTTGACCAGCTTCAGGATCTCCTCGAAGGAGCGATCCTTGGAACCGTCATCGATGAGAATCACCTCATAGGGACGCCCGATAGCGTCGAGAGCCGATGACACTTCCCGGCCGAGGGACTCCAGGTTTTCTTCCTCGTTGTAGACGGGGATCAGGGCCGAGAGATAGGGTGCGGGGTTCACGAGAAAGATTCTACTGATTTTTTGGCGTCATCGCGCTGAACCCATTGAGACTGGAAGAACGTCCCGGGAGCATCAATAACCGGAAATCTTCGTTTGAAATCATCAGCGATGAGAACGCGTGGATTATTTTG
>JBBTHA010000012.1:0-5529 GCA_038060535.1 Elusimicrobiota bacterium
AAATAATCCACGCGTTCTCATTGCTGATGATTTCAAACTGAAGAATTCCGGCTAGTTCCTCTTGAGCAGCTTAGCGGCGTACTCGAAGGCCGCCCACACGTTGATGAAGCCGTCGCCCACCTCGTTGGGCCCGGCCACCTTCTCGGCGGTCTGGGTCATCGCGTAGCGGGCGATGTCCATGGCGAGCTGCGTGCGCTGCTTGGAGTCGCCCGTAGGCAGGCCGTCCTTCAGGAGCACAAGGATGCCGCGCGTCAGCAGCAGGAAGCCGCCGAACACGCCGGGATTGCTCATCGAGGTCCCCGACATCGCCGCGCCGGGGCCGCCCAACTCGGGCACCGTCTCTCCCGTCGGGACGGCCGCGATCAGGTTGACGCCCACGCCCGACTCGTCGGGCTTCTGCGGGTAGTTCTTATACTCGGGCTTGGTCGAGGTGATGCGCGAGCCGGGGCCGAGCGAGGAGAACGGCGCGGTCCTCTTGTCGGCGTCCGAGGCGGCTATCGCCTTGATGCGCTTGACCGTGCCGATCACCTTGCCGTTGATCACGAGAGGCGCCTCGTAGACCGCGATCGCCGGGCCGCCGATCGAGTTCTTGCGTCCTGCGTTGCCCGCGGAGACCGAGTGGTGGATGCCGGCTTCCGCTCCCTTGATGAACAGCTTTTCGATGGCCCCCGCCGGGTTGCCGCTGCCGTCGCCCCACGAGTGGGTCGTGCCGAGCGCGCCGTCCTCCTGCGCCATGTTCATCTTGAAGAGGATGTCGCTTTCGGAGGCGGAGCCGCCCGGGAAGATGTTGTAGTTGCGGCCCTCGTAGTTCCAGCGGTCCACGCCGATGACCGTGCTGGCCGTGTGGCTGCCGTGGGTCTCGCTGTCCGCTTCGTTGTCGATGCTCTTGGTGATGCGGCCCGCGATGTAGGGGTGGGTCGTCGCCACCCAGGTGTCGAGCACGGCCCACGGAAGCTTGGGGTTCTCGACCGCGGTCGCGCCGAAGGCCTTGCCGAGCCACGACCAGGCCCGCGCCATGAAAGAAGGCTTCGCGTCGGGATCGCCGAGCACCTTTGCGAGCGCGGCCTGGAGCTTGTCGGCGCCGATGATCTTCGACATCTCCTTCAAGCCGACGGTGCGCGCCGTGGGCTCCGCCAGCTGGGGCCGGGGCACCTCGAAGGTCCGTCCGCGCTGGACCTGGAGACCCTGCGCTTCGAGCACGGCCTGGAGAATCGCCGCGTCCGCGGCCCCGACCTTGAGGACGGCGGTGTTGATCTTGGAGACCGCCCCGATGGCGCGCGCGTTGTGCGCCTCTAGGGTGCGGGGAGAGACTCCGAGCCGCTCGAGCTGGCGCTCCATGGCCTTGCCCTGTTGGAGGGAGTTCTGGCTGGGGATCATGCCCATCGGATACACGTCCTCGGTCATGACCTGGCCGGAGCCCTCTGGGGCGGAGAGGAGAAGCTCGACCTCGCCCTCGCTCTGGCCGATGCGCTCGGCGAAGTCATTGCCGACGGCGGCGCTGGCGCCGTCGCCGCTCATGTCCTTGGTGTCGGGGGACTTGGCCGACAGCGCGTTCATGGTGAGGGCAAACGGCGTGGCCTTGCCTTCGGGCGTGAAGTAGATCGCGGCGTGCGCTGCGGAGTGGGCGGACGGGGTCGCGTTGAGAGTCGGCGCCAGGACGGCCCTATTCAAGGAAAGGGAGGCGTTGAACAGCCCCGGGGCCAGGGCGAGCGTCGGGAGGCCGATACCGGGTGCCGCGGGGGCGGCGACCCGCGCGGAGCCGGCGACCTTGGCCATCGCGGACGGCGCGAAGCTCATGGCGAGCATGGCGAACGAGACGGCGATGGACAGGCTGCGTTTCATGTCGGATCTCCCTTGCGAATCTTCGCGCATCGTAGCGAAGTCTGCGCTCATGCCTGGAGGGCCGAAGGACCGTGGAAGGTCGCGGCAATGGACCCAGACGCGAACGGGACCGTTTCGCCCCGGCCCAAGCCAGACCTACCAGGACCCCTAGAAACACAAAACCCACCTCACGGTTATGAGCCTAGACCCCGCTGGTAAAAACGGCCCGTCGCGACCGACCGCAGGAAGAGCGGCTGCAATCAAATCGCCCTGCATTGCGTCTTACTTGATGTCTGGCAAAGAGCGCGATCAGCGACTGTCTTGTGTCAGTTAAAATCAAGGAGGAAGTAATGAACGCATTCAGAGTCATTCGAGTCATGGCGGCGGCGATGTCATGACCTGTAGATCGTCAGCGACCATTGGAGCTTTTGAGCTAAAAACTTAATCACAGGTGTTGGTGAGCAGTGCAGGTCCGTTGATTGGCTAAAATAGCCAGGGAGAAAGGCAATGGACAGCACTACGACAGTCGCTTCGACGCAGACGGCGGAGCAGTTTCTCAAGACGGTCAAGCGCAGGACGCGCCGGAAGTTCACGGCGGAAGAGAAAATCCGTATTCTTCTCGAGGGGATGAGGATTCGGCGAAAACGATTCATCCAACGGAAATCTTCATGGATATCTGGATCTGAGATAAGTTGATATAGTACGACCACGAGTTCTGACAATACCAGGGAGAGAAATCTGTGAAAAATTGTTCATTTCGCGAGAGGGCCAAAGCCGTATTCGCCGCTGTCCTGATCGTCTCCGTAGCGGGGTGTGCGACGGAATCGCATCGGGCTATGGAAGCCGCCAAGTCCGTATCAGCCCAGACGTCATATAGCGGACCGAAGAGCTTGTTGATGATTGGCAAGTTCGATAATCGATCGAGTTATTTGCGAGGCCTCTTTTCGGACGGCGTGGATCGCCTCGGAGGGCAAGCGAAGACCATTCTTATGGCACATCTGCAGCAGAGCGGCCGCTTCAGCGTCCTGGACCGCGACAACATGGAAGAAACCGCTCAAGAAGCGAAATTGAAGGGTCAGAAGCAAGCGTTAAAAGGCGCGGATTTCGCGGTCACTGGAGATGTCGTGGAATTTGGACGAAAGGAAGTCGGCGATATGCAACTTTTCGGTATCCTTGGAAGCGGCAAGCGGCAAGTGGCTTACTCCAAAGTCACGCTCAATATCGTGAACGTGATGAGTTCGGAAGTCGTCTACTCAGTCCAAGGAGCGGGGGAGTACGCCCTGAGCAACCGCGAGGTGCTCGGCTTCGGCGGCACGGCCAGCTACGATTCGACGCTCAATGGCAAAGTGCTGGACCTCGCGATCCGCGAGGCTGTGGATCGGATGGTCGAGGGCCTCGAACAGGGGAAATGGGCGGTGGCCCACTAGATGAGATCGAGCTGGTTGCTTCTGATGGTTGCTTCGTTAATCGGATGCGCGACACCTGCGCATTATGCCTGGGGTCAATACGAAGACCTTGTTTACGACTCTTATGCCAAGCCCGGAGCGACGCCTCCTGAAAAACAGGTAGAAAAGCTGGAAGAGGATTACCAGAAGGCGCGTTCTACGAATAAGCCGGTACCTCCAGGCTGGCATGCGCATCTCGGCTATCTCTATTTCCAATTGGGTAAGTCGGATCAGGCGCGGCAAGAGTTCGAAACGGAAAAAGCGACATTCCCGGAGTCGGCGGTTTTCATGGATCGATTGTTGGCGAAGTTTGAGAAACGATGAACGCTCGGAACTTATGGCGAATGGTCGGACTTGCCACTGTGGGCGTTTTCTTTACCGGCTGCGCGACGACCAAGCCGTTTGACTACTCGAATTTTCGACAACATCGACCGCGATCGATCCTCGTCCTTCCGCCGTTAAATAACGGCACGGACGTTCGAGGAACGTATGGCTATCTATCGACGGTCACTCAGCCTCTCGCTGAGATGGGGTATTACGTTTTCCCTGTAGCGATCGTCGATCAGTTTCTTAAGGAAAATGGCCTGCCTGGTCCTGGAGAAATGCACCAGGCTCCGCTCGATAAGCTTGCGAGTATTTTTGGAACGGATGCCGTCATGTATATCACCTTAGATGCGTATGGGACGAAATTCCACTTACTCAGCAGCGATGTGACCGTGACAGCTAAGGCGAAGTTGATCGACGCCAAAACGGCATTATTGCTGTGGGAGGGGTGGGGTACGGCGCGGCAAGCCTCAGGCGGAGGTGGAGGCGGACTCCTCGGCACCTTGGTGCAAGCTGCCGTCAGCCAGGCGATCAATTCGAGCGCGGATACCGCTCATCCGGTCAGTAAAGCGACTAATATCTTTTTATTCACGGGACGGCAGCCGTTTGGGTCCACTTCTGCGCCTGGCGCCGGAGGCCCTGCACTTCTTGCTGGTCCATATCGGCCGGAAGTGGCAACCTCGCAATAGCATTGTGTAGCGGTTCAGCCAATGTGGCGCACATGCTAACTGACACTGTTCAGCGTCAGATTAAACGGGACACTTCCCGAAATCTCTGAAGACGTACAGAGAAGCGCCTGGGCCGGAAACTCAAAACCGGATATGGCTGAGGCCGTTTTTAGGTCAGCAGGCCCTCGACAGCCTTAAGCTCTACGCTCGAGAGCTCGAAGTCAAAGATTTCCAGGTCCTCCTTCATGTGCTGCCCAGATGTGGTTCCAGTCAGTGGCACAATGCCTTCTTGTGTCAAATAACGGAAAAAAATCTGGGCCGGGGTTTTCTGCCGGCTTTGGGCCATGGATTGGATCACTTGATTGCGAAGAATATGCGGGTTGGCAGTCAGGGTCCAAAAACTCTGGTAAATAATTCCCTTGTCTTGGCACCAGGAGCGCAGGGCCTTGTCATACCCCGTATCCTGATAGAAGCGGTTCTGCAGCACCGAGGGTTTGACCTCGGCATTTTGGTGAAGCTTCTTCATGACATCGAGCTCATAGCAATTGCTGATACCAAGGAGCTTCGCCTCGCCGGTGCGGTGAATGCCTTCCATGGCCCGCCAAACCACCAGGGTTTCCTCAAAGGTTCTCATGGGAGAATGGAGCAGGAGGGAATCCACGTAATGAGTGGCAAGATTTTTCTTGGAGGAGGCAAAGGATTGAACAACCTGGGCGTCCAATGGGGCCCTGGGATCGTAAGGCAATCGCGAAGGGTCCTGCCCTCCCAGTGATGTGAACTTGGTCTGCAGGAACAGGGCATTGCGCTGGATTCCGTTCTTCTCTACGGCCTTAATGCCTTGACCGAGCCCTTCTTCGCTGTAGTGCTTGGGCTGACCGGCAGTGTCGAGGCCCGCAAAACCCATTTGAACGGCCTGGGCCACTAGCTCCGGGGTCTTTTCTTTTTTCCAGGCAGTGCCATAGATGAGTCTGGGCATGCGCACTCCTGTTGGCGTCATCAGGTAGGCTGGCTCGTCCATTCTGTCTAGATTCTATATAACGGCGGAAGGCGGTGATCGTTTTATCGATCGGCAAGAAATCGAAGGAGATCGGAATGTTGAGGTTCAGCGCCTAGCCGGAATTCTTCGTTTGAAATCATCAGCGATGAGAACGCGTGGATTATTTTGTGCAACGGCGTTTGAGCCGCGAAGCCATTGGGCCAAGCGATCGAAAAGGGTTTCCCACAAGCTCGTCTCGAGACGAGTTTGCGGATACGTCCCAACTCAGATCCTC
>JBBTHA010000013.1:0-36135 GCA_038060535.1 Elusimicrobiota bacterium
GGGACCTTGTGCACCTCGGTCGTGGCGAGGATGAACACGACGTGGGGCGGCGGCTCTTCGATGGTTTTGAGCAGGGCGTTGAACGCCGAGGTCGAGAGCATGTGCGTCTCGTCGATGATGAAGACCTTGTAGCGGTCGCGCGTCGGCGCGAGTGCTACGGTCTCGATGATCACCCCGCGCACGTCGTCGACGCCGGTGTGCGAGGCCGCGTCCATTTCCATCACGTCGAGGCTCGACGACGTCGCGATCTCCCGGCACGACACGCACTCGTCGCAGGGCTCGGCACTCGGTCCCTTGCCGCAGTTGAGTCCTTTCGCCAGGATGCGGGCCGTCGTCGTCTTTCCGCATCCCCGCGGGCCGGTGAACAGATAGGCGTGATGCATGCGCTTGGCCGCCAGGGCGTGGGCCAAAGTCTTGGACACCGCAGGCTGTCCGATCAGCCCTTCGAAATCCTGAGGACGGTACTTGCGCGCCAGGACTTGGTGGGGGGATTTAACAGTGTTCACGCTTCGCTGCGCCCTCCAAACTGATATTGCCGGGCCCAAACGAAATCACGTTGAGCAACCCGCCCAAGATCGCCAGATTTTTCAGAAGCTGGACGCGTTGATCCGGGGCGGTGTGGAAAATACCCGTGGCGGCGACGAGAAATATCGCCAAGGACGCCGCGCCCCAGCGCGTTTTATAGCCCAGAATCATCGCCACGGACCCGAGCGACTCGATGATGATCGCCACGATGCAGAAAACGTCTATCAAGGGCATCCCGTGGGCGTCCATGAACTGCAGCGTCCCTTCGTAATTCGTTATCTTGCCGAAAGCCGAAGCGAGAAAAATAATGGCGATAAATAAGCGCCCCAGCAAGGCCAGCATATCGTCAATCTCCATCGCGACATGGTACGACTTGCCCGGAGGGGGCGTCAACCGCATAAAATCGCTATACTGGTCATCATGCGGCGGTTATGGACCTTTATTCTCGTTCTGACGTGCGCGCCTTCGGCCTGGTCGGTCGATGAGCAGAGCCCGACTCTGTGGCAAGAGCGCTTCTTCTGGGACGCGCTCCTGCCGGCGCGAGACCGCATGGCCCGCCAGCAAAGCGATCCGATGATGATCCCGGTGATGAAGACCGTCGCCGGACAAATCGCCCAGCAAGTCGCCAATCTGACCCAAATCCATCAATACGTCAAAGCGCAGGGCGACAATCTGCGCTACGCCTACGCCCAAAACGACCCGCTGACGAGCCTGGCCACCATCTCGAACAACTTCGAGACGCTGACCACAGGCTGCGATCAAGTCCGCCAAAACCTGTATTACCTGACCGTCCGCGAGCGCATCGCGCAGTCGCAGGCGCTCTCGGACCCTGAGATGTACCAAACCGGCCTTCTGATCCTCGGGCAAATTCAGCAGCTCCAGCTCACCCTCAACACCCTCTACCTCGACATGACCAGCGTTCGAAATACCGTCCATGAAAACGCCTGGGCCAACGACAAGGGGTTCAGCCATAAAACCGAGGAGTTGATGCGCAGCGTGGTGAGGGTGCAGGACGCCGTCTTCTCGATCTACAACGCGGGCTACGAGCTGTCCATGCGATGCCGCTAGGATCGCTCGCGCTGAGCCTGAGCGCTGCGGCGGCCGTCGCGGCGGCCCCGGCCCCCGCGTCCGTTTCCCTGCGCAGCGCCGACGGCTGGACTCTCGAGGCGACCTATCGTCCCGCCCGTCCGGGACGCCCGACGCTGATTTTGGCTCACGGCGTGGGCAGCGCCCGCGCCGAGTGGTCGCGCTTGGCCGAGCGTCTGGCGCTTAAAGGGGTGGGAACTCTCGCCGTCGACCTGCGCGGCCATGGCGGCAGCCTCAACGGCCCCTGGGGACGCGCGGACTTCACGAGTTTCGACGCCCGCTCCGAGTGGCCCCGCGCCGAGGCGGATGTGCGGGCGGCCGCCTCGTGGCTTGAGTTGCGCGGCGTACCCCGAGAGAGCATCGCCTTCGGCGGCGCCTCGATCGGAGCCAATCTCGCCGCGGCCGTCGCGGCGGACGCCTCGCGCGCGCCGTTTCTGTTGCTTCTCTCGCCCGGAACGGACTATCGGGGAGTGCGCCTTAAGGCCCGCCCCGGACTCGACGCGCTCGCGGTCGCCTCGATGCAGGACGCATACGCGTTCTCCGCCGTCGACGAACTCCGGCGCCGCGGCCTGGCGACCGTCTTGACCGCGCCCGCGGGGCACGGCGTGCAGGTTTTCGACGATCCCGCGACCCTGGAGGCCGTCGTTTCCTGGGTTGCGCGCCTAAGGAGACGGACACCGCCATGAACGACCAGAAACTTGACGTGATGGGAGAGGAGTACCTGGACTTGCCGGAAGATCATCCGGACGTCCGATCGCGCCTGACGCCGCAGCAGCATGAGCGGCGCTGGTATAAAAACGTCTACAAGGGCGACGACATGCCCCAGCTGAGCGTTCGCGCGGTCCTCATGGGGTCCTGCCTGGGAGGCTTCATGGCCCTTTCCAATCTCTACGTCGGCCTCAAGACCGGCTGGGGACTAGGCGTGGCAATCACGGCCTGCATCCTCTCCTTCGCCATCCACAAAACCATGATGGCCGCCTTCCCGCGCTGGTTTTCGACCGAGATGTCCATCCTGGAAAACAATTGCATGCAGTCCACCGCTTCGTCGGCCGGCTACTCCACCGGCGGGACCATGGTGTCGGCCATCGCGGCCTATCTCATCGTCACCGGCCACCACATGCCCTGGCCGACGCTGGCCGTTTGGACCTTTTGTCTGGCCGCGCTCGGCGTGTTCATGGCCGTCCCCATGAAACGCCAGATGATCAACGTCGAAAAACTGAAATTTCCCAGCGGCATCGCCGCGGCCGAAACGCTCAAAAGCCTTCACTCCAAAGGCGCCGAGGCCGACATGAAAGCCAAATCCCTCGGAGTCGCCGCCGCGCTCGGAGGAATCGTCGCCTGGCTGCGGGACGCGGGAAAGCCCTTCGCCATCCCCGGCATGTTGAACGTCCCCGGCACCATCGGCGGTCTGCCTTTGGCCAAATACACCCTCTCCTTCGAGATGAGCAGCATCCTAATGGCCGCGGGCGCCATCATGGGCTGGAAAATCGCCTGGTCCCTGCTTTTGGGGGCCTTCATCAACTACGCTTTATTAGCCCCTTGGATGGTCCGCCTCGGAGCCATCGACGGCTCGCACCTCGGCTACCGCGCCATCGTCCAATGGAGCACCTGGACGGGCGCCTCCATGATGGTGACGTCGGGTCTATTCATGTTCGCGCTGCAATGGCGCACCATGCTGCGCGCCTTCAGCGGCTTGTCCACGCTATTTGCCGGGCGCGCTCCCTCGAAAACCGAGGATCGCCTTGCCGCCATCGAAGTCCCCACCTCCTGGTTCCTAGGAGGAACCCTTCTGTCGGGATTGGGCTGCATCGGCGTGCTGTACTTCGCCTTCGACACGCGCTGGTGGATGGGGGTCATCGCCGTCCTGATGACTTTCTTTTTGGCCATCGTGGCCTGCCGCGTGACCGGCGAGTGCGACACGACGCCCATCGGCGCCATGGGAAAGATCACACAGCTCGCCTTCGGCTTCCTGGCCCCGGCCAACATCGCCACCAACCTCATGACGGCCAGCGTCACCGCCGGCGCCGCCGCGGCCTCCGCCGACCTGCTCACCGACCTTAAAAGCGGCTATTTGCTCGGCGCCAACCCGCGCAAGCAGTTCATCGCGCAGTTCTTGGGAATTTTCGCCGGAACCCTGGTCGTCGTTCCCGCCTTCTACCTGCTTGTTCCCAACGCGGCGGCGTTGGGAACCGACCAGTGGCCCGCTCCCTCCGCGCAAGTCTGGGCGGCCGTGGCCAAAC
Source organism: Elusimicrobiota bacterium (assembly GCA_038060535.1). Taxonomy (GTDB): domain Bacteria; phylum Elusimicrobiota; class Elusimicrobia; order UBA1565; family UBA9628; genus GWA2-66-18. The sequence continues at coordinate 3,852 of JBBTHA010000013.1, forward strand.
TCCTCTCCAAGGGCCTGCACGCCCTGCACCCGACGGCCCGCCTCGGCTTGCTGTGCGGCGGCCTACTCGGCCTGATCATCCCCCTGCTGGAAAAAGCGTTCCCAAAACAGCAGAAGTATATTCCCTCGGCCACGGGACTGGGACTGTCCATGGTCATCCCCTTTTTCAACTCCCTGTCCATGTTCCTGGGCGCCCTGATCGCCCTGATCTTGGAGAAGAAAAAGCCCCTTCTCGCCGAGCGCTACATCATCACCGTAAGCTCGGGTCTTATCGCGGGGGAATCGCTCGTCGGCGTGGCCGTGGCGCTGCTGTCGGCTTTTGGCCTTATCTCTCCTCCCTAACGGCTTACTTTTTTAAGTCGGCCAACGCGGCGCCGAAGTTGATATGGAACGGCCGGCCCTCCATGACCAGGGCGGGCACCGACTTGACTCCCGCCTTCTCGGCTTCGACGATGCGCGCCTTGGCCTGCCCGAGGTGCACCACCTCGACCTGATAGGCCGACGAGTCTAAAGCCGGAAGAAACTCATTCTGAGCGTTGAGACACACGGGACATCCGGCGTGATAAAACACCGCTTTCTTCATATTAAGTCCTCCTATAAATACCGACCAGTCGGTTTTATTTGAACCATAAAAAAATCATCCCTTCAAAGCCAGGGTCAACTCCGTCTTGAAACGGTCGGCGGCGCGTCGTACGATCCCACCGTCCCCGCTCGCCTTGGACATCATGACGGCTCCCTCGATGACCGCGATGAACTGCTCCGCCGATTGAATCGGAGACAAAGAGGCCCGTGGCGCATGCCTTTCCTTCGCCAGCGCGATCTCATGGCTCAGTTGCTCCGTCCACTCCGCGAACCCCCGTTCGCAGGCCTTTCGGATGGGGGGCACCGTGCTCAACTCCAGGGCGAAGCTGCCGAGCAAACACCCTTTCAGCAGCGTTCCGCTATCGGCGGCCGCGGCCAGGGAGTCGGCGTATCGGAAGAGCCTGACGAGGGGATCGGCGTCGGCGCCGAACATCTTCGCGTGATCGGTCTTTCGTCGAGCCGCCCAGCGCTCGATCAAGACCCGTCCCAAATCCTCCTTGCTCTCGAAGTGGTGGAAGAAGGCGCCCTTGGTCAATTTTGCGTTCGCGCACACGTCGTCGATCGCGGTTGCCGCGAAGCCGCGGCCGAGCATCAAGGCTGAAGCCGAAGCGAGCAGGTGCTCGCGAGTCGGTGAATCCAGATCGGTGTCATTCATACCAAGCGGTATGATTATAGATCGATCGACGGACTCTGTCAAGGCCTTCGTTATAAACAGAGACGCCGTTCTTACCTAGTTGGTGCACACCTCGACGCGCGTCAGGCCGCGTTTTCCGACGGCCACACCCGCGCTGATCAGGCTTTGGTTGTCCTTCCTGGCATTGTTCGCGCGCCTAAACGCCCAGGACTTGAGGTCGTACTTGTTGCATCCCGGTTTGGTTTTCAATATCTCCTCGTAGACCGCGTCGGCGCCGGCGCTGCCCGGGGCGGTCCCGGAGGGCAGGGGAAGCTGAGTGCCGTTTTCAAAGCTGCGCACATCGATGTTTTCATTGGATGTGAACCACCCCGGGGTCACATAAACGAACTGGAAGGCGACTTCCAGCGTTTCGCCCTGGTAGTAGCCGGCCCATTTGTCGTGGACGCGAAGCTTCAGCGTCCCGGCGGATTTATCCTGGATCAGCTCGACTGATACTCCGTTCTCGTCGGGGTTTGTGCGCAATTTCGAGCCCGCCCGGAACACCACGGTGTCTCCGTTGGCGAAGGGGCCGGAATACTGGTAGGAAGGATTCTGGACGGAGGCGAAGAGACGCCGGCCGTCGAACTCACCCACGACGGTTTCCCTTTCCCAGGGCATCAGGCTTTGGCCCTGCATCTCGAAGCGAACGTACAGATTGCGCACAATGGCATCTCCGTATTGCTCGGACCGCTTGCAAGCCACTCGGTAATGAGAGAATCTCCCGTTGTCCCACCGACCTTCGAAGCTGTTCCAGCTGAGGCGCTCGTAAACGCCTTGGTAATAACACTGCTTGACCTCGTTGATTTCCCGGCTGCGCAGGCTCATGGAAACGGCGTCCGTGCCGGCGCGGCGGTAGGTGGAATTGGAATCCGTCGAATATCTCCTGAAGTGGGAAAACTGCCTGGGATACTCATACCAGCGGCTGACGTAGCGCCCCGTGGACTCGTCGAACGTGTTCGTCTCCCAGCCGGCGGGAAGGTCGGACCAAAACGGCACCGTGCCCCAGTCAACGGTGTTCCAATAATTGGGCGCAGGCGCCGAGGGAACGATCAGCGGGGTCGGGCGAGAAGGCGGCGCCGACGACGGCGGCGGCGCGTCGTTGCCCCCCCCAGGGCCTGAGTGGCCGGGAGGCTGTGACCCGGGCGGATGGCTCCCTGCCGGAGGCTTGGATCCCGGAGGCGCAGAGCCCGGGGGGTTGCCGACCAAGACGACCAAGCCATTATGGTCGGCGGACTGGTCGAAATTGAAGTCGGGCCTCACGCCCTTCAGGATCGGGCCGTACATGGTCTCGACAAATTGCGCGGAACTCTCGTAAGACCCGCCCCGCGACGCTTGAACATCCGAGAGAACCACTGGGAAATCCTCGAAACGGCCCTGAGGGAAAATCGCCTTGCGCAACGTTTCGAACGCAGAGGGGGACACCGCCTCGACACTCAAGTTCCCGGCGCGCGGGCGGCACGTCAAGGCCTTGGCATCCGCCAGAACGCGCCCGGCCTGGACTTTGAGGCCGGCACAGGCGTCTTCAGCCGTGGTTTTGGCCTCGGCGCCCGAAACAAGCGCCGCCAGCAAGACCGTCGCCGATAAAATTCCCCTGTTCATCGATTCACGCCTCCTTTACTTGTTGCCGCGGCCGGAAAACCAGTTCAGCACGTAACCCAGCAGATTGCTCGCGCTATGATTGTCTCCCTGTCCGTCGACTCCATACACGCGCTGCGACGCCGCTTCATACTCCCGAGATCCCAAACGCGACACCTGGGCGGGGATCGGCTTTTCATGAAGCGCCGTTCCCGGCCGCCAATAAAGCCGGGTCATGCGCTCGTAGAGCGAATACTGATAGTCCGGATTCGACGAGGTCTCCTTGGAGATGACATCGCGCAGCCAGATGAAGAATCGGCTGTCGATAAAGCCCACGGTCTGGCTGGTCACCGCCTTGAGAAGATTCTCATACCAGGACCAAACGAGGTATGTGCCTTGATTGAGATGATTGTGGTCCAGGTTCGTCGACCAAGACGTAGAGTCGCCCCTGGTCGCTTCGGCGAAAACCATCGCCAAATGGGCGTATTGAACGGCGAGCTGCTCGACGGACGCCGGAACGACGGAGTAGAAGTCGTGGAAATGGATCATCTCGCGGCCGATCACGGCGAGGATGAAGGCCCATGAGCCGTTATCGATCGTGTCCGGCGTCAACGCCACGGTCGGCCGGCGGCTGTTTTTATCGTAAAACGCCGTACCGTGATAGGCCGCGCCGACGTTTCGATCGAGGGCGAATTGGCCGCCCTTGGCGGCGAACGCGTCGATCAAGTCGCGCGCGATGGGGCTGAGCGCCCCGCCGCGCCGCAGGGATTCGTCGATCTTGGCTTGTTCGGCGAAGGTCGGATGACGGTATGAAGGCGTTAAGGCGGCTCCGTCGAACTGCGCCCTCCCGGCCTGTTCAATGCCCTCGGGAGCGGGATCCTGTGTCTCAGGAAGAATTTTCAAAGCCGCCTGGGGGACCGACCCTTTCGGGGACATGAGCGCGGCGGGCGTGGGCGCCGGGATGAGCCCGGGTTTGAACGTCGGCCTCGACAGAGGGGATGCGGCCGGCAACAGCGCCGCAAGCGCCGGGACGACACCGGAAAGCGCGAGCGGAGCGGCGGGCAGTGCCGAGACGGGCGCGGCCATCTTGGGAACGGAGACGAATTGACCGGCGCCGGCAAACGTGGCTCCGGTCGCGACGACGACAAGAAGAAGCGGGTGAAGTCGAATCATGCGCACCTCGAATGATGGATGGTCTCGGGCGGCACTCTACGAATTCGAGGTGTCCTCGTTATAGGCCTAAAGGTCCTACAGAAAAAGTCTCAATAGACCCACGTGGGAATGGGCATCACTGTTACAAAACCAGCTCGGTCCTTTGTTAGACTTGTCGGCGTGACCGATCCCGGCCGTTTGTTCATGTTCGGCGTTTACGGAACCAAACCGGAGCGCCGGACGATCGACCTCTTTAAGTCCACGGGGGCCAGCGGAGTCCTGCTTCTTGCGCGCAACATCGTCAGCCCGCCGCAAACGCGGGCTTTTATCCAAGAACTCGAGCAGCGCCTCGGCCGACCCTTGCTCGTCGCCATCGACCATGAGGGCGGCTGGGTGCTGCGCTTTCAATCCGGAGTCACGGCCTTCCCGGGCAACGCCGCGCTGGGACGCGCGGGCGACCCTAAGCTCGCCTACGCGGTGGGCCGGCACATGGCCGCGGAGCTCTCGGCGCTGGGCGTGCGCATGAATTTGGCTCCGGTCGTCGACGTGGCCGTTCGGTCCTACAACCCGGGCATCGGCATCCGCTCCTTCGGCGCGAACGCCCAGACCGCGGGGTTGCTCGGCGCGGCCTTCATTCGCGGCCTCCAGGACCACGGGGTTTCGGCCTGCGCGAAGCACTTCCCCGGCAAGGGCGCGGCGACCGTCGACGCGCACTTGACGCTGCCGACCATCAACCTGTCGCGCGCGGCCGTCGACCGCGTCCACCTCGCCCCTTTTCGCGCCGCCTGCGCGGCGGGCGTGGACGCGGTCATGACCTCGCATGTCCGCTTCCCCCGACTTGACGCGGTCCCGGCGACCTTCTCGACGAAAATCGTCCGCGATATTCTGCGAAAACAGCTAGGATACGAGGGCGTGATCATCAGCGACGACTTGTGCATGGGAGCGATCAGCACGCGTTGGCCCCCCGCGCAGGCGGCGCTCAAATGCCTCGAGGCGGGTCACGACCTATTGATGATTGCCCACGATCTCCAGGCGATGAGCGACGCGGCGGACATCCTGCGCCAAGCGGGCTTGGGCGACGCCGCAACAGCCGCCGCCCAAGCCCGCATCGAGCGCCTGCTGCGTCCCCGAAAAAAATCGCCTCCCGCTTTCCGTCGGGCGGCCGCGCTTTCGCGCCGCATCGCCGAACGCGCGATCCGCGTTTCCCGGCGCGGCGCGCTTAAAATTCCCCTGCCGGCGGCCGAAACGCTGATCCTTGTTCCCGACTTCCGAGAGGTCAAGGAGCGCTTCACCTTCGAAGGCGGGCCCGGAGGGCCCGAGGCGCTGGTCAGGCGCTTGGCTCCGGGCGCCCGAATCGTCCGTACGCCAATCGAAATGACCGGGTCCAGCCGCCTGCCTGAACAGATCTCGAAAGCCGATCGAATCCTATGTCTTTGTTTCGAAGCCCGCCGGTTCGGCGGCCAGGCCGCGGTGCTTAAGCTCCTTTCCAAACTCGCGCCGGCCAAAACCGTCGCCGTTCTCATCCGCTCGTCTTGGGACGAAGATCTCTGTCCCAAGGACATGACGCTCGTCGACAGCGCCGGCTACCGCCATGCCAGCATCGAAGCCGCGCTGTCTCTTATACTGGAGAAACCTTCATGACCATCCCCCTGGGCCTTGTGGCGGCCTTGACGCTCGCCGCCGCGTCGGCGGCCGACCTTCCAACGACAAGCGGTTCGACCCCGCCCGCCGAACCGGTCGCCGCCCTCACGGTCTCTCTTTTAAAAGACCGCTTCACGGAGGCGGTCGACATCGACGCAAAAAACAAAATCCTCGTCCAAATCGCGAAGACCTCTCCCACCACCAGCCAGGACGTGAGCGCCCTCTTCGACCTGTTCTCGCGCTTCCCGGATAACGCCGTGCGCAAGGCGGTCATGGACTCATTAGCCCTGATTCCCCCGGACAGCCCGCAGATCGAGCCGTTGTTCATCACCTATCTTAAGGAACCCGAGCAAGAATCGCAGCTCTTCGGCATCAACGGCGCCTTCCGCGTTCGCTCGCGCCAGGCCTTGCCGCTGATCCGCGCCATCGCCAATCGTAAGTTCGCCGCCCCCAACGCGACCGAAACGACGGTCCTGTCCGAACGCAACGCCTGGTGGACTCAATTCGAGGCTCTTTCGGTCCTGGCCCAATGGGAAGGGGATAAGGCTCTTTCTTTGCTGCGGAAAAAAAGTCTGGAAAGCCCGGCCATAGGAAGGCTTCTCGGGCGCTTTTACTGGAAACAGACTCTGCCCCAGTTGAAGGAATGGAGCCTATCCTCCAATCAAAATTCCCGGGAACGAGCCGTCAACGCGGCGAGCGCCTCGATCGAGCCGGCCGACGCCCGCGCCACGCGCGAGGAGATGCTCGCGATCATGCGCGATTCCAAAGTCGATCGCGATGTGCGCCACCAACTTGCGCTCAAAGTCGGACTTTCCTCGACCGACGAAGAGATCGAGGCCTTGCTTGGCGAACACGACGCCGTCAAGAACGACTCGGATCGCCTTTTCTGGGCCGCGGCCCTTTTCATTTCTCGAAATCCCAAAATCGCCCCTTTGCTCGTGCGCTACGCTCGTAACACGAGCGATGACGCCCTGCGCCTGGGTGCGACCTCCCAACTGGAGGATATGTTCGGGCCGGCGGAGGCCTCCCGCATGATCGAAGGGGATAAAAAGAAGTAAAATCCTCGGGTGATGAATGGCCTGTTTTGGTGGGCCGCCGCGCTGTGCCTCGCGCTCCTGGCGGCGCTCGCCGCGACCCTCAAACGCCTGTATTCTCTGGAGGCCTCGGCCGCGGAGACGACTCGGGCCCCACTGCGCGCGCCTGAAGGCTGGAGCAAGCTCAACGAGCTGTTGACCATGCTCCTCGCTCTTCAAGAAAGCGGGGTCTCCCATTCGGGGACGATCTCGCGCGAGGAGTTCGGGCGCGCCGTGCTCGATTGCGCCTGCCAACTCATGAAGTGCGACCGCGGCTCCCTCATGAATTGGGACGAGAAGGCGGGCTGTCTTAAGATCGTCGCCGCGCGCAGCATGCTTGCGGAGGCGACGCAGAAGCTTTTTCTTCGCTCCGGGGAAGGCGTGGCGGGCAGAGCGTTCGCCTCGTCGGCGCCGATCTTCATCGCCGACCCCGCCAAGGACCCCCGCTATCTCTCTCCGGCCGCCGGCGATGTGGAGCCCTTTGTTTCCATTCCTCTCTTGGTCAAGGGAAAGCCTATCGGGGTGCTCAACCTTCACGCCCAGGAAGGCGCCGAGCCGTTCAACGACTACAACGTTAAGTTTCTCAGCATCCTCGCCGGCGAGGCCGCGGTCATGCTGCACAACATGGACATGTTCGACAATCTCCAGATTTTCTACCTGGAAATGGTCCAAACCTTGGCCCGCGCCGTCGATTCCAAGGACGCTTACACCCAAGAACACTCCGACCGCGCTCGGGTCAAGGCCCGGCGCGTCGCCCAGGAAATGGAGCTGCCCGATCCGATGGTGCGGCACGTCGAATACGCGGCCCTCCTTCACGACATCGGGAAAATAGGGATCGACGAGGCGATTCTCCTGAAACCCGGGAAGCTGACGCCCGAGGAATACGAGGAAATGAAGAAGCATCCGATCATCGGCCACCAAATCCTCGCGCCCGTCAAGTATCTCGGCCCCGTCGCGCAGATGGTCCTCTATCATCAAGAATGGTACGACGGCCGCGGCTACCCGGAAGGGCTCAAAGGCGAGGAAATCCCTCTGGGAGCGCGCATCGTCGCCGTGTTGGACGCCTGGGATGCCATGACCTCCGACCGCCCCTACCGAAAGGCTCTCGGCCGAGACGTCGCCATCAGCGAACTCAAGAAAGGCTCCGGAACTCAGTTTGATCCCAAGGTCGTGGAAACCTTCATGAGGCTGGAACAGGGCGGCTGGACGTCCGACAACGGCGGCCCAACGCATTGATGCTTTACGTGGTCCCCACGCCTTTGGGCAATCTCGAAGACATGACCTCCCGGGCGCTGCGCACGCTCAAGGAATCTGCGGTCGTGTTCTGCGAGGACACCCGGCGCACCCGCAACCTCATGAGCCATTTCGCAATCCCGACCCCGCTCGAGCGCTACAACGAAAACGACGCTCGCTGCATCGACAGGCTCCTGGAGCGCCTGCGCAGAGGCCAGTCGGTCAGCCTCGTCTCCGACGGCGGCTTGCCCGGAGTCTCCGACCCGGGACGCCGCGTCGTCGCGGCCGCCCGACGCGAGGGCCTGCCAGTGACCGCCCTGCCGGGTCCCTGCGCGCTGACGGCCGCCGTCGCGGGTTCGGGCCTTCCCGGAGACAGCTTTCTCTTCCTCGGCTTCCTGCAAAGAACCTCCTCGAAGCGCCGCCGCGCGCTGGAGGATGCCAAGCCGCTGGGCCAGACTCTCGTTGTCTATGAATCGCCGTTTCGGGTCCTCGATTTATTGAAGGACGCGCAAGACGTATTCGGCGATCAGGCTCAAATCGTCATTGTTCGAGAACTTTCCAAGGTCCACGAGGAATGGCTGCGAGGAACGCTCGTCTCGGTCAGGACTGAGCTCGCCGCGCGCGATAAAATCCTTGGGGAATTCGTTGTTCTTATTCACCCCCAACCGGAGCCCCCCCATGCCTGACATCATCGAGCTCGACTCCAGCGGGACTCTGCGCGAGGCTGACGCCCAAAAAGCCGCCGCCGCCGGCAAGTCCTGCCGCGTTGTCGCCTTCCCGACCGAATCCTCCTACGCGATCGGATCGACGGGCCTCATCAAGGCGGCGACCCGCCGCATCCTGCAAATCAAGGAGCGCTCGACGCTCAAGCCCCTGGCCGTTCTCGTCGACTCGACCGTCGCGGCCAAGACATGGGTCGAGTGGACTCCCTTGGCCCAGGCGCTGGCGACCCGTTTCTGGCCCGGCCCCCTTCTCCTGCTGCTCAAGCCCACCGCCCAGGGACGGCTTCTCACGTTCCCTGAATATCCCGTCGTCGCCATACGAGTGCCCGACCATCCCGCGGCCCGGGCCATGATAAAGGCGTCCGGGATTCCCTGGGTCTACAGCAGCGCCAATAAGTCGGGCCAATCGGCGCACAACGACGCGGGCGCCGTCGAGGCCGAGCTCGGCGCCGAGCTCGATCTCGTCATCCGCGGCAAGGCCGACGCCGGGGAACCCACCGTGGTCGACGCGACCGGTGAAAAACCCCGCGTTCTCAAAGTGGGCCTTTTGTCCGCGGAGCTTATCGCTCAACATGGAGGTTCACATGCCGCAAACCCTCGCTGAACAGGATCCCGAGATTTTTGCCGCGATCGCCCGCGAAGCGAGGCGGCAATCCGACAACCTCGAGCTCATCGCCTCCGAGAACTACGCCTCCGAGGCCGCGCTCGAGGCTCAAGGCTCGATACTCACCAACAAATACGCCGAAGGCTACCCCGGCAAGCGCTACTACGGGGGCTGCGAGTTCGTCGACCAGGTCGAAACGCTCGCCATCGAGCGGGCCAAGGCTCTTTTCGGCGGGGAGCACGCCAATGTTCAACCTCATTCCGGGTCGCAGGCCAATATGGCCATGTACCTGACGATCCTCAAGCCGGGAGACGGCGTCATGGGGCTCAATCTCGCCCACGGGGGACACCTCTCCCATGGACATCCTATGAATTTTTCCGGAAAAACCTACAAAATCATCCCCATCGACGTGAAAAAAGACGACGAGCTCATCGACTACGACAAGGCCGAAAAAGACGCTCATGAGCACAAGCCGCGGCTCATCTTCATGGGCGCGTCGAATTACTCTCGGATCATCGACTGGGCTCGTCTGAAACGGCTGGCCGATGACATCGGGGCGTATTTTGCGGCCGATATCGCCCATTACGCGGGCCTGATCGCCGCCGGAATCTATCCCTCGCCGGTGGCGATGGCCGACTTCACGACGACGACAACCCACAAAACCCTGCGGGGCCCGCGCGGCGGTCTGGTTCTGTGCCGCAGCCAGCACGCCGCCGCTCTGGATAAAACCGTGTTTCCCGGCGAACAAGGCGGACCCTTGATGCACGTGATCGCCGCCAAAGCCGTGTGCTTTGGCGAAGCGCTTAAGCCCGAATTCAAATCCTATCAGCAAAAAACACTGGCCAACGCACGGCGCCTGGCGAAATGCCTGCAGGAGCGCGGCTTGCGCATCGTCGCCGCGGGCACGGACTGCCATCTTTTCTCCGTCGACCTGCGCCCAAAAAATGTCACTGGAAAGCAGGCCGAGGAAGCTCTCGATAAAGCCGGCATCACGGTCAACAAGAACGCGATACCCTACGATCCCCAAAAGCCTTTCATAGCCTCGGGCGTGCGCATCGGCACGCCTGCGGTCACGACCCGCGGCATGGGCGAAAAAGAAATGGAGGAAATCGCCGCCCTCATCGACGAGGCGTTGGAGCGCCGCGACGACGACGCGGGTCTTAAACGCGTCAAGGGCGGGGTCGCCTCGCTGTGCCGCCGCTTTCCCATCTATCCGGATATCATCAGGAACTTGCCTGCAGGGGCCCGATGACGAGGCCTCCCAAAAAATGATCGCTCAAATTCTTCTCGCCGACGATAACCCCGACATCACCCAACTTCTAGCGGATTTTTTGGAGGGCCGCGGCCACCGCATCATCGTGGTCAACGACGGCTTCCAGCTCGCCCAGAAAGCCGCCGAGCATATCCCGCACCTCATCATCACCGACATACAAATGCCCGGCGCCTACGGCTCCTCCGCTTATCAAGTTCTGCAAAAAGATCCCCGAACCAAGGGCATTCCCGTGATTTTTATTTCCGCGCATTCCGCGGCCAAGCTCACGCCGATTCTTCCCAAGGACCCAAAGACGCGCTTTCTGCAAAAACCGCTGAGTCTCGACGCCCTCGAATCGACTATCAAGGAGCTGCTGCCCCTGGGAGGCTACTGCCCGTGAAGACGTTAAAAAAAGGCCCGCGCGCAAAGGTCGGCATCATCGGAGGCAGCGGGCTGTACGCGTCCGACGCCATTAAAAACATCCGTGAACTGCGTCTTAAAACTCCGTTCGGAGCCCATTCGGGTCCGATCACCTTGGGCGAGCTCGACGGCGTCGCCTGCGCGTTCCTGCCCAGACACGGACGCGGCCATGTTCTGACTCCGACGGAAATCAACCAGCGGGCCAACATGTGGGCTTTGAAATCGCTCGGCGTCGAGCGGGTTCTCGCCTTCAGCGCGGTCGGCTCCCTCAGGGAAGAACTATCCCCCCGCATGTTTGTCTTTCCCGACCAGCTCGTGGACCGCACCAAGGATCGGATTCAAACGTTCTTCGGCAACGGCCTGGTCGCCCACGTCGCCTTCAACCCTCCGTTCGCGCCCGGGCAAAACGAAATCGTTTTTCAAGCCGCCCGCGAACTCGGGATCCCCTCCGTCAAAGGCGGGATCTACTGCTGTATGGAGGGGCCCGCCTTTTCCACGAAAGCCGAGAGTTTGGAGCACCGCTCGGCGGGTTGGTCGCTCATCGGCATGACCGCCGCCACCGAGGCGAAACTCGCCCGCGAAGCCGAACTCGTCTACTCTCAAGTCGCCATGGTCACCGACTACGATTGCTGGAAGGAAGGCGAGGAGGTCAATACGGAGTTGGTCGTGCAAAACCTCCATGCCAATTCGTCAAACGCCCAACGCCTGATGCGTCTGGCGGTTCCCCGCATCGCCAAGGCGCCCCTCGAACCGGCCTTTTCCCAGGCCCTGCGCGGGGCCCTGTTCACCTCCCCGGAGGCCCGCAACAAGGCGACGGTAAAAAAACTAAGGCTCCTCATAAGCAAATATGTCTAACTTCCCAACGGAACCCACGAGCTCAGGACAGGAGGAAATCACCATGGACTCACTGCAACTCATCGTCGATTGGATGAAAAATACCGATCTCGCCGAGCTCTCCTACAAAAAAAACGGAATCGGATTTTCCTTGAACACGGCGACCCGCGAGGGCGACGCCGGACTGAGCGCCAGCACCCTGCCTCCGGGACGCTTCACCTCGGTCGCCGCGGAGTCCGTCGGAATCTTCCAGTGGAGCGAACCGGGAAAGCCGCGCAAGGCGGATGAAGGCGCGATCATATCCGAAGGCGACGTCCTCGGCGTGATCGTCACCGGCTCCGGCGCGGCCAAGCCGCTTCTCTCCCCGCGCGCCGGACGCGTGTCCAATCTCTTTGTCGACGCCGGTGCCGCCGTCGAATTCGGTCAGCCGATCCTCCTGATCGAGACCCTCTGAGATGACCAAGCCCGCGGCCGTCGTCTGCACAAAGTGCGGCGGCGGCTCCGCCGCGCCTACGCCGCAATGCTCCTCATGCGGAGCCAGCAACATCCTAGTCTGTGGCGAATGTGGATTTCAAAACTCTCTCTCAAAAAAATACTGCGACAAATGCGGGACCCCATCTTTTCTGACCCCGAGCGGGTTGCCGGCCCCCTTTTCCTCGTCCCCCGACGAACCGGACTCCTTCGACAACGCGGTGATCTCTGGAGATCCCTGGTCCAAACAGGAGCCAACGCCGGAGGTCATCGAACCGCCCCCCCCGCCACCGAACACTCGTCTTCGGCTGATGATAAAAACGGCGCTCTCGACCCTGGGCGCCATTCTTTCACTGCTCACGTTCTGGTACTGGACCGAATATCGCCAACCTTCGGTCCAAGTCAAAAAAACAGCCACCCACTATCTCGAGTCCCTGCGGACGGGAAACTGGGAATCCGCCTACCAGCTATTTACCGACACGGCCAAAAAAAACTGCTCCCTCAAGGAATTCATCGCCTCGCGCGACGATGTCGCTTGGACATGGTCGAACCTGGAAATAATTTACTCCGACTCGTCCGCCATAGTTTTATCCTACGATCTCGGCGTCAAAGGCTCTCCCCCGCGCCCCGACTACCTTCTTTTCGTTTGGGAAAAATACCGGTGGCTGCGCCCGTTTAACTCCGTTTTGGTACGCAAGGCCGAGCAGGCCTTCGCCGCGGGGAATTCCGAATTGGCTCTCGACTTGACGAAAGCGGCGGCGGCCGTCGATCCGCGCGACGTCCTGGCGCGCGGACGCTTGTGCGAGGCGGCCTATCTGCGCAGAGATTCCAAAGATGCTGTCGTGCAATGCGAGGCCGCCGTCGAATTGTCGCGTCTCTATCCCTTCAAACTTCCTTCGGAAAATCGCTACCGAATCCACGGGATTCTCGTCGACACCTATAAGAATACCCTCAAGACACCCGACAAGGCTCTGGAGCACTACTCTCAAATATTAGCCTTCCCCAACGCGCCTTCATCCGATCAATGCCAGATCCTTCTCGGACGGGCCGAAACCTATATCGCGATCAGCCGCCCCGGCGAGGCGTTGGCCGACATCAAGCGCGCGACTCGTCTCTGCGATCTTCCGGACGCTCTTTCCCGCATCGAAGATATGCGCCGATTGCTTAACGCCCCTCCGGATGAGTGATGGAGAGTTCATGTTTAAAAAAATCCTGATCGCCAATCGTTCCGAAATCGCCGTTCGCGTCATCAGGGCCTGCGCCGAAATGGGAATCCGCTCCGTCGCGGTCTATTCGCAAGCGGACCGGGAATCGCGGCATGTGGCGATGGCCGATGAGGCCGTCTGCATAGGCCCGGCGCCCTCGAGGTTATCGTATTTGGACCAGGACGCGGTGCTTTCGGCCGCGAAAATAACCGGGGCCGACGCCATTCATCCCGGATACGGCTTTCTCTCGGAAAACGCCGACTTTTCCGAATTATGCGCCGCGCGGGGCTTCGTTTTTATCGGTCCGCCCCCGGCCGCAAGCCGCAAATTGGGCTTTAAGAGCGCGGGCAAGGCCGTCGCCTTGGCGGCGAACGTCCCTGTCGTTCCCGGAACGGCGGGAGACATCACCGGGGACGTCTCCAAGGAAGTCGCCGCCATCGGCTACCCAGTCCTGATCAAGGCCTCCTCCGGCGGAGGAGGCAAAGGCATGCGCATCGTGCGCGAGAGCGGCGATCTCGCAGCCCAACTCGCGGCGGCCGCCACCGAAGCCAAGGCCGCCTTCGGAGACGGTTCGGTCTTCATCGAAAAACTGCTCGAGCGCCCCCGCCACGTGGAAATCCAAATTGCCGCCGACCAGCACGGAAACGTGGTCGCTTTCCCGGAGCGCGACTGCACCGTTCAGCGGCGGCATCAAAAACTCGTGGAAGAGTCCCCGTCCCCCGCGCTGACGCCGGAGATTCGCCGCCAGATGCAGGAGGCCGCCGTGCGCTTGGCCAAAGCCGCGAATTATTCCAACGTCGGAACGGTCGAATTCCTCTTCCAGGACGGCAAGTTCTATTTCATCGAGGTCAACGCCCGCCTTCAGGTGGAGCATCCGGTCACCGAGGCCGTCGCCGGAGTGGATTTGATGGAACTCATGATCCGAATCGCCGCTGGAGAAAAGCTCCCTTTCAGCCAGGAGCGCGCCTCGGAGATCCGTTGTCACGCCATCGAGCATCGCATCAACGCCGAGGACCCGGGCAACAATTTCATGCCCTGTCCAGGCCGAATCGACAGTCTGGAGCTCCCCGGCGGCGCAGGAGTGCGCGTCGATACGCATGCCTACTCCGGATACACGATTCCAAGCCATTACGACAGCCTGATCGCCAAACTCATCATCTCCGCCGAAAACCGTCCGACGGCGCTGCGCCGATCCGTGCGCGCCCTGCGGGAGTTCAAGGTCACCGGCGTCAAGACGACGGTCGACATGCACTCAAAAATAGCCTCTCACCCCGTATTCATGAGCGGAGACTTCGACACTCATTTCATCGAAAAGACGGGTCTGCTTGAAAAAAAGGAGCTCTCGCATGTCTGAATTCAAAAAAGGGATCATCTCCAGCCTGAAGGAAAGCGCACGCGTCCTCTCCGCCACGACCAGGCTCGCTCCCGTCATCGAAGCGGCCGCCAGCGACATCCTCAAATCATATCGCAACGGAGGAAAAATCCTGTCTTTCGGCAACGGCGGCTCCTCCTGCGACGCCCAAAACCTGGCCGACGAGCTGACGGGCCGCTACCGCCGCAACCGCCCGCCTTTGGCCGCGATCGCCCTGACGGCCAACCAAGGAGACCTGACCTCGATCGCCAACGATTTCGGCTTCGAGTTCGTCTTTGAAAGGCCGCTGCGCGCGCTCGGACGCCCGGGAGACGTCGCTGTGGCGATCTCGACCTCTGGAAACTCCAAAAACGTGCTCAACGCGGCCGCCGCCGCGCGCGCCATGGGACTGCGCGTGATCGGGCTTACGGGACGAACCGGCGGCAAACTCAAGACGCTTTGCGACCATTGCGTCTGCATACCATCCGATTCGACCGCACGCATTCAAGAAGCGCACATCACGGTGATTCAGATCTGGTGCGGAATCCTCGAAGACGCCCTGTTTCCCGACGCTCCGCTGGCCCACGGATGACACGCTCAACCGACAAGATACTGTCTCTGCGCAAACTCATCACCCTGCGCGAACTTTGGCGCTGGGAAGGCCGGCGCGTCGTCTTGACCAACGGGGTCTTCGATATCCTCCATGCTGGCCACGTGTGCGTTCTTGAAAAAGCGAAATCTTGCGGCGACCTGCTCATCGTCGCCATAAACTCCGACGCCTCCGTGCGCCGCCTCGACAAGGCCCCGGGACGACCCATCAACGCCTGGCGCGACCGGGCCTGCGTTATCGCCGCGCTCGGCTGCGTCGACGCCGTCGTTAAATTCGACGAGGGCACCCCCGAACCCCTGATGTCGCGCCTTAAGCCCGATGTCCAGGTCAAAGGCGGCGACTACACGCCCGCCGACCTGCCCGAGTCAAAACACGCCGGACGGGTCGTGATCGTTCCCCTCAAGAAGGGCTACTCGACGACCGGCCTTATCAAGCGCCTGCAGGGAACACGTTGAGTTGACCATGCTCTTTATCATAATATCGCAAAAGATTCGGCTTCCTTAAAATCGACCCCCACCTCGGAGATGACTATGACGACTGCCGCCGCCAAACAGTTCAAGATCACCTACTCGGCCGTCAACGCCGACATGACCGAATTCCACAAGCAATTCGACGAGGCTCTCAAGTGGGCCAAGTCCGAGATGGGCAAGGACCATCCGCTTTATATCGATTTCCAGGCGGTTCCAGGAGCCGGCGAGCCGTTGGTCGACACGTCTCCCATCAATAACGATTGGATCTTGGGCCGCTTCGCGGCCGCCTCCCTCCAGCAGGTGGGCCAAGCCATTGATTCCGCCAAAAAAGCCCAGAAGGCCTGGGCGCGCGTGCCCTGGCAGGACCGCTTGAAGATTATGCGCAAGGCCGCCGAGGAAATCCGACGCCGGAAGTTCCAGATCGGCGCGGTGATGAGCCTAGAGGTCGGCAAGAGCCGGATGGAGGCCATGGGCGACGCCGAGGAATCCGCCGACCTCATCGACTACTACTGCTCCATCGTCGAGGAGAACAACGGGTACATCAAACCTCTAGGAAAATTGATGCCCAACGAAAAGACCGCCGATGTCCTGCGCCCCTTCGGCGTGTTCGCGTGCATCGCGCCCTTCAACTTTCCGATGGCGCTGTCCACCGGCATGTCTTCGGCGGCTTTGATGGCGGGCAACACCGTCGTCTATAAGCCCGCCCAGGACACTCCGTGGACCGGACTCATGCTCTACGAGGTCTACAAAGCCGCCGGCATCCCGACGGGCGTTTTCCACTACATCACCGGGAAGGGGTCGGTCATCGGAGACGCCTTCTGGACTCACAAGAACGTCGACGGCATCGTTTTCACCGGATCGAAAGAGGTCGGCATGCGCATGGTCAAGGAGTTCTCCAAGGACTGGCCCAAGCCCGCCTTGATGGAGCTCGGCGGCAAAAATCCGGCCATCGTGTGCGAATCCGCCGACCTCGATATGGCGGCTGAAGGCGTCATGAAATCCGCCTTCGGCCTTCAAGGACAGAAGTGCTCGGCCTGCTCGCGCGTCTACGTGGACAAGAAAGTCTACAAAGCCTTCGTCGAGAAGCTTTTGGAGAAGACCAAGGCCATCATCAAGGGCGACCCCACCCAAAAAGACGTGTTCTTCGGCCCGGTCATCAACGCGCGCGCCGTCAAGACCTTCGAAGACGGCGCGGCGAGCGCCGTCAAGGGCGGCAAGATACTGATCGGCGGCAAGGTCATGAAAGACGGACCTTTCGGCAAAGGCACCTATGTGGAGCCCACCATCGCGGAGCTCCCTCTCGACCATGAGCTTTTCAAGCGCGAGCTGTTCGTGCCCTTCCTTTCCATCGCCCCCGTCTCCGGCCTCGACCAAGCCCTCGAAGAGTCCAACAAGGCCGAGTACGGGCTGACGGCCGGAATCTTCACCACGAGAAAGGAGGAGATCGAGCGCTTCTTCGATGAGATCGAGTCCGGGGTGTGCTACGCTAACCGGCGCACCGGCGCGACCACCGGCGCCTGGCCCGGCGTGCAGAGCTTCTGCGGCTGGAAGGGCTCGGGCTCGACAGGCAAAGGCGGCTGCGGGCCCTACTACGTCTCCCAGTTCATGCGCGAGCAAAGCCGGACCGTCATGGAGTGACCGGGGGTTCGGGACGGGTCAGCGAATATTCTCCGGTTTATTGATCCGCCTTCGCGGCGGTCTCGGCGATCAAAGACTTGGCGCCCTCGATGGCCTTCTCGACGTCCCCGGAACGATGCTTCGGGTGGGCGGTCTTGAAGGCTTCCAAGCCCTTGAGCCCTTCCTCTAATTTCCCTTTCGTCACCAGTTCGACGGACGCGGCCAACTCGTCGTCCAACGCCCTCTCCTTTTTCACCTTCGCGCTCTTGGAGTCTCCCTTGAGCGTCGGCTCGTTGGGATCGGCCATGTCTCGCTGACTGGCGCCGCGGACTGCGGCCAGCGAGGTGACGCTTCTCCCCTTTTTCCGCTCCCCCGCGACGGCCGATTGAGACAGGTTGTCTCGCAGATTCTTGAAAAAATCGCCCCAGACGGTTTGAGGCGGGGCGGCCTTCTCCTGGGCGCGGACGGGAAAAGCCGACGAAGCCATCGCGACGGCGACAATGATGATTTTCAACATTCCATTCTCCTCGGCCGTCAACTTCCCTTGAGCAAGCTATCGACGAACGGTTTAAACCCCGGGTTGGACGCGACGGCCTTCTCGCCGCTCTGCGCGGCTTTATCCAGTTTCTTCTGGCGGATGAAGGTCTTGACCAAATTAAGCCATATGACCGAGTCATCCGGTTCTATCTCGGCGGCTTGGAGATAGCGTTTCTCGGCCTCGACATTGTCGCCTTCAAGAAACGCGATATTCCCAATATTGTTGAGGGCCGCGGCGTTTTTCGGGTCGAGCGCGAGGACCTTATTGAACTCCGTCACGGCCGCCTGGCGGTTTCCCCACTGATACTCGACGATGCCCAGTTGCATCTGGGCCTCGAGATCTTTCTCATTTTTCTTGATCTCTCCGTCGTAATGCTTGCGCAGAAATTCGTAGCGATCCTTGGCGAGCACGGCGACCTGCTCCTCATGCTTCTTTTCCAGACCGGACACTTCGGGGATTTTCGGAGCGAAATCGGTGGGCGGCATGGTCACGGGCTCATAAATCCCCCAAGCCGCGTGCAGCCCGTAGAGCCTCGCCCGCCCCTTCTTGGCTTCGGTTTGATACGCATACGCCGCCTTCGACACGGAATCATAGAACGACTTCCCGACGTAGGTCACCTCGACGGGAACCCACATCGTTCCCTCATGCTCGATGAGAAGCTCAGGCGGCATCCCGGCCTCCAGAGCGTCTGGCGCTTCGGTGTCGAACATCATCGTCATGTGTCCGGGATAATCGACGACGGCGACGCGGACATCGCTGTCTTCCAGCATCGACGCGTAAAGAGAGGTCAGGTCCGAGCATTGACCGCTTTTGCTGCGCAGGGTTTCCCGCGGAAACTGGGTGTAATCGATGGGAAAATCGGGATCGTCATGAGCCTGCTCGAAAGGATTGGCGGGATTGGCCGCGAATTTCATGCCGTACTCCGACAGCGCGTTCCAAATCCGCATCGCCTTGATCACGTTTTCGTTGAGGGCCGCCGCTTTTCTGTCCCTGAACTCCAGTGTCGACAACGACCGGACGAAGTCCCTCACCGGAGGATCCTTGCGCGTGATGAAGTTGGCGATTCTCCGGGGGTCCTGCCAGGTGATCGCATTGCGCGAATACAGGCGCAAAGGCTTGGTCAAGGACACGCTTTGCTGCCTGCCGTCTTCAAAATAAGTCAACGCGAACTCGGCCTGGATCGGCGTGTCCTCGGTCACCTCCAGCACTCGGTTGTTCAGGGTCGCGATCAGGGGAACCTCCACGACTTGCTTGGGCTCCAAGCGCTTGATTTCGGTGTCGAAACCGAAGTCCATATAGTCTTTCAGTTTGAAGGTCAGCTTGACGTTTAGAAACGGCATGTTCACGTTATTGGTCAATACGGCCGCGCCCACGGAGTTCTTGAGGTACCACTTGTAATTGGCCGAAAAGATATTGCCCAGGGTGATCGAGGAAATCTCCACCGGGGAGCGATTGAGAATGCCCGCGACGAGCACACCCACGGCATTGCCGAATGGGCCCACGTCCTTGGTCTTGGCTCGCGTAGCCACGCGATAGAAATATGTTTCGAACGGGGTCACCGAAGCGTCCTGAAACGATTCGGTTTTCGGCTCGCCGACCGTCGCCCAGGGACCGCCTGGAGCCGTCGCCCTCGAAACGACATAGCCTCCGGTCCACGGGTCGGACACCGCCTCCCAGGACAAGGACACGATCCCGTCCTTCGTCGTGGTGGAAACCGCGGCGGGAGCCGTCAGCATCGGATGCAAGTCATAACCCACGAGGCGGCCCTTGGCCTGGTCGGCGATCACGAGCCTATCGCTCTGCACTGAAACGGCGATCGGTTCAAGGAGCTCCCGCTCCTGCTTGCCCCCCGCGAAAAAGTCGGCCAACCACTTGCCGTCCTTGGTGTGGACGCTGACTCGGCGCAAGGAGGAATCGAGTGTGTACAGGTAGCTCTGACCGTCGAAAGCGATGGAGACAGGAGACTTGAATTCGCCCGGACCGTCTCCTTCCTTGCCCCACGCGGCGATAAACGCTCCGGACGGCTCGCATTTGAAAACCTTCTTGAGCCCTTTGTCCACGAAATAAACGAATCCGGCATTATCCCAGGCCACGGCGACCGGCTCCTCCAACATGTAGGGACCGACTTTCGGGCCGATTCCGAATAGAAACACCCCGTCCGGGCTGAACGCGTCGATGCGTCGGTTTCCCGTATCGGCCACATACACCACCCCTTCCCCGTTGATGGCCACGCCGTTGGGCCTGCTCATGCGGCCCTCGCGTCGCTTGCTGTCGAACAGGCCCTGAGCTTGCCCGACATTCGACTTCCATGTCCCCTGCAGGCTGAAAAGCTGCAGCCGATGGTTGGGGGTGTCGGCAACGAACAAACCTTCGAATGTCTTGGCTTGGACGGCGGCCATTCCGCCAACGCCGCGTGTCTCCTCGCCGCCCTTGCCCTTCGAGGTCCCGAAACGGGATTTCTCCTTGCCCGCTTCGTCGATGACGACGAACTGATTCTCTTTTGGAAGCCAGGCGTAGAGCAAGTCGCCGAACGGCGCCAAAATGGACGCGGAAAACGGAAACGAGCGGCTCGGCCCGGAGACGGTCATCTTCGTCGAAAGGTTCAACGGAAGCCGACGGGCTTTGAGCTTGTTGGTCAACTCGATGCGCTGCAGGCGCTTGTTCGCGGTGTCCAAAACGACCAGCAGCCCTTCGGGAGTGATCGCGATGCCCTCGGCTTTTTTCATCTGACCGACGCCGGACCCAAGAGAACCGAAACGGCCCAAAATGAGGCCTTCGCCCGATAATTCGATGACTTTTCCGTTCTTGCCGTCCAGAACGTAGATGAAGCCGTAGGCGTCGACGATGAAATCGTTGCCTAAGGCGGAATACTCCTTGACGAATTTCGCGGAGGCGTCGAATTTCTGCAGGCGCTCGTTATTTCGATCGAGCACGAAGACATTATCGGATTGATCGACGACGACTCGAGTGGGATGGTTGAAGAAGCCTCGCTCTTTTCCGTAGCGGCCGAACTGGAATAGAAGTATTCCCTCGTCGGTAAAAACCTGGATGCGATTGTTCCCGGTATCGGAAACGAAAATGCGCCCATCGGCTCCGACGGCGATCGATTCGGGATCGCGAAGCTTCCCGGGATCGGCGCCTTTTTCGCCGAAGGCGTAAACAAAGTTCCCGTCACGGTCGAAAATCTCGACCCGGTGGTTCCCCGTATCCGCCACGTACACGTTCCCGTTGGGACCGACGGCGACGCCTCTGGGCCCATCGAAGGTGCCCGCCTGGTTCCAGCCGCGCCCCGCGGTCTTAATCAAGCCGCCCGCCGCGTCATAGATCAATAGCGCGTTCTTCTTTTCATCGACAACGTAGAGGCGGTCGCTCGAAGCCGCCGCGGCCACGGGACGCGTCAACTCCTCCCCCCGAATCGGCTCGAGGAAGCGGATGGTGTCATAGGCGCGCGCGGACGTCGCAAGCAGCAGCAAGAGGACCCAATGGCGCATGGACCTCATCCCTGGACGACCTCCTTGATGATCCTGTTGACCAGGGCGGGATTGGCTTTGCCTTTGGAAAGCTTCATCACCGCGCCGACGATAGAGCCTATGGCCGCCGCCTTGCCGCCCCGCAAATCATCGGCCGCTTTGGAATTGGCCGCGAGCGCCTGGTTGACCCACTCCAAGATCTGCTTATCATCCGATATCTGGGATAAACCGAGTTCCTCGACGAGAACCTTGGGATCCTTGCCGGTGTCCCACATCCGAGAAAAGATATCCTTGGCCCCCTTGGAGGACAACGTCCCCGCCGCGACCAAAGCGGCCAAGCGGCCCAGGTGAGCCGGCGCGACGGGCGCGTCTTGGAGGCTTTTTCCCTCGGCATTGAGCCGGCCCAGCATCTCCGTCGTCAGGAGATTGGCCAGTGTTTTCGCCGCGCCGGAGGGAGCCGACGCCGACGCCGTCTCGAAGAATTTCGCGAGGCTCTTGTCGCTGGTCAGCACCTCCGCGTCGTAGGCCGACAATCCGAATTCGGCGGTCAACCGCGCCCGTTTGACAGCGGGAAGCTCGGGCACGCTCTCCCTGAGGGCGCGCACCCAGCCCGGATCCGCGGACAAGGCGACCAAATCCGGATCGGGGAAATAGCGATAGTCGTGCGCATCCTCCTTGGAGCGCATCGTCACCGTAATCTGTTTTTCGACGTTCCACAATCGGGTTTCCTGGACGATCGTCCCGCCGGCTTCGATCGCCGCGACTTGACGGCGAATTTCATATTCGATCGCGTCCTTGACGTTTTTAAACGAATTAAGATTCTTGATCTCCACTCGCGTGCCGAACTTTTTTTCGCCGACCGGACGCACGGACACGTTCGCGTCGCAGCGCATCTCGCCTTTTTCCATGTCGCAGCGCGATGCGCCCACGAACTGGATGACTTCCTTCAGAGCGCTCAAGTACGCGTAGGCTTCATCCGAGGATCTCATGTCGGGCTCGCTGACGATTTCAACCAGGGGGACCCCCGCCCGGTTAAGGTCGACGTACGACCCGTCGATTTTCTGGCCTCCTATGTCGTGAAGAAGCTTGCCGGCGTCCTCCTCCATGTGAATTCGGGTGATGCCGACGGTCTTCACGACTCCGAGAGCGGTGATCTCGAGTTTGCCGTGCTGCGAGAACGGTTGGTCATACTGGGAAATCTGATAGGCCTTGGGTAAATCCGGGTAAAAGTAGTTCTTGCGCGCGAAAACCGACCGCTCGCTCAGACGACAATCAAGCGCGATCGCGGCCTGAAACGCCAACTCGACGGCTCGACGATTGAGAACGGGAAGAACTCCGGGTTGGGCCGTGCACACGGGACAAATGCGGCTGTTGGGAGCCTGACCGAATCCGTCGGTCGCGCAGCCGCAAAACATCTTGGTCCTCGTGGCCAACTGGCAGTGAACTTCAAGACCGATGACGGGTTCGTATTGGCGCATTATCTCTCTCGTTCCAAATAACGCTCCAACAGCTTGATGTCGCTGGGGTAGGACAGCTGTTTGGCCGTCGCGCGGACCGGGGTCCATTTCGTCCGCATGATCTCGACGGCGTCGGGTTTGCCCACTTTCCTGACCGGCTCCATGCTGTACCACCTGACTTTTTTGGCCACCGGACTCCCGTTGCGGGTGAAGCGATAGCGCACCTCGCCGATAAGACCCGTCTTGCGGCAGCGCCAGCCCGTCTCTTCTTCCACCTCGCGCAAAGCGGCGGCCAAGGGCCTCTCCCCCCCTTCGAGGTGTCCCTTGGGAAATGTCCAGACGACCTTGCCCTGCAAATTCGTCACCCGCACGAGCAGGACCTTGCCGCCCCGGCCGACGATGCCTCCAGCCGCGTACTCCCTTCGCATCCTCATCACTTGAGAACCGCAAACGGAGCGACGGCCTCATAGGCCAGCGCCGTGGAGAAAAGTCGCTCCTCCTGAAAAACGTCCGCGATCAACTGGAGCCCCAGAGGCATCCCATTGCTCGAAAAGCCGCAGGGGATGGACATGCTCGTGTTCCCGGCCATATTCGACGGAATGGTGAAGATGTCGGAAAGATACATGGCGATCGGATCGTCGGTCTTTTCGCCGAAACGAAACGGAGGAGTCGGCGTCGTGGGGGCCGCGATCACGTCGACCGTCTTGAACGCGTCCTTAAAATCCGCCGCCATGAGCGCGCGCACCCTTTGGGCCTTCGAATAATAAGCGTCATAGTAGCCGGAAGACAAGGCGTACGTGCCCAGCATGATGCGCCGCTTGACCTCGGCGCCAAATCCGGCGCCGCGAGTCATCGTATAAACATCCTCGAGGCTCGCCGCCGAACGATCGACGAACCCGTAACGAATTCCGTCAAAGCGCGCCAAGTTGGAGGAGGCCTCGCTGGGCGCGATGATGTAGTAGCTCGCGATCGCGTACTTCGTGTGCGCAAGAGCGACCTCCTTGATCTCGGCGCCGAGGGATTTCAAGACATCCACCGCGCCGCGCACGGCCCCTTCGACCTCGGGATCAAGTCCCGGGATAAAATACTCCCTGGGCAGTCCCACGCGCAGTCCCTTTAAACTTTGAGGACGGGCGGACGCGGGCGGCGGCTCTCGTTTCGCCGAGGTGGTGTCGAGGGGATCGTGGCCTCCGATCACGGACAAGGCCAGTTGAGAGTCGGCCACGTTCCTGGTAAACGGCCCGATCTGATCGAGCGAAGAGGCGAACGCCACCAAACCATAGCGCGAGACCGCGCCGTACGTCGGTTTGAGACCGACGACGCCGCAAAACGCCGCGGGCTGGCGAATCGAGCCTCCCGTGTCCGATCCCAGGCTGAAGGCGCACAGGCGCGCCGCGACGGCGGCCGCCGAACCTCCCGATGATCCGCCCGGAACGCGCCCGTGATCCCAAGGATTGGTCGTCTTCTGAAACGCCGAATTCTCCGTGGAGGAGCCCATCGCGAATTCATCTAAATTGGTCTTTCCGACGATCACCGCGTCGGCCTCCATCAGCTTTCGCGTGACGGTGGCGTCGTAAGCGGCGATATGCCCCCTCAGTATTTTCGACCCGCACGTCGTTTCGACGCCGCGCACTTGAATATTGTCCTTGAGGGCCACGGGAACCCCCGCCAGGAGCCCGAGCGGTTTTCCTTGCCCGCGTTTTGCATCGATGCCGCGCGCCCTTTCGAGCGCCTGCCCCTTCATCAGGGTAATAAACGCCTTGACCCTGGGCTCCAGCTCCTCGATGCGGGTGAAATGCGCCTGGACAACGGCCTCGGCGGTCAACTCCCCGTTTTTAACCGCGGTCGCAATGCGCGAGGCGTCGAGTTCCGTGATCTCCATTTTAACGCTCGACAGGTTTGGAACCGTCCTCGGAAGGAGGTGGCGTGAGCGGATCCGGGCCTTCGGCCGAGGCGGCTTCGTCCGCAGACGGCGCGCCGTCTTGAGCCAGGGCGTCTATGGCGGCCTGGATTTTGTCCCGTCGGCCGGGATCCAATTCAAGGGCTTTCGTGAGATCGGCGAGAGCGTCTTTCTTGTAGCCCAGCAGCGCTCGTGTTTGTCCGCGATTGGAATAAGCCAGGCCGTTGCTGGGGTTGAGTCCGAGAACCGTATTAAGATCGGCGATGGCTCCGTTGTAGTCTCCGAGAAGAAACCGGATGTTGGAGCGCAGATAGTGGGCGTTTTCGTTGCCGGTCACGAGTTGGATGAAGGAGGAAAAATCGGCTTCGGCGGCGCGATAGTCCTTGATGTCGCGCCGGATCTTGCCTCGGTAAAAATAAGCCCAAGCAAAATTCGGGTTGATTTCCAGGAGAGCGCCGTAATCGTTGATGGCGCCCTGAAAGTCTTTGAGGCGGCTCCTGACCGAGCCGCGCAGGAGAAGAGCGTTCGCGGAATCGGGGGCCGCTTTGACGGCACGGTTGAGCGCGGTCAAAGCGTTTTGAGGCTTTCCTTGAGCGAACAACACGCCCCCTTCGCCGAGCGGTCCTTCTATCGATTTTGGGTCCAATTCCGAAATCGAACGAAAGTCCGCGAGCGCTCTTTCATAATCCTTCAGGACAAGAAGCGCCCGTCCGCGCGCCGCGTAGGAGAGCGGATCATTGGGCCGCAGCCGCGAGGCGAGCCGGGCGTCCTCGATCGCCCCGGCGTTGTCGCCCAGCATCCAACGACAAGACGACCGAAAACCGGCGGCCGTTTTCCAAT
Organism: Elusimicrobiota bacterium; assembly: GCA_038060535.1. Lineage (GTDB taxonomy): Bacteria > Elusimicrobiota > Elusimicrobia > UBA1565 > UBA9628 > GWA2-66-18. The sequence goes on from JBBTHA010000013.1 coordinate 29,541, forward strand.
CAGGGACGGAGTCGAGGGCCTCGTTGTAGCTTTTCATCGCTTTAGCGAGTTCCAACCGATGAGAATGGCGAATAGCGGCCGTCAGCACGCGCTTATCGCTGGCGCTGGGCAAGCAGAACGACCGATGGGGAAGTCCCAGAACCAAGGCGAGAACCCAGACGCTCGTCCTCATTCAATGACCTTCTTGACCTTGAAATAAGGTCCGTCTCGGTCGGGCGCGTTCGACAGCAAGCTCTCGCGGCCCTCGAAGGGGCGAGGCTCGTCTTCGCGCAAGACATTGACGTCCCCCAACACCGAAATCATCGGCGCAACCGAGGCGGTATCGATCGAGGACAACTCGGTCATCGCGTCAAGAATTTTCGTCATTTGCCCGCGATAGAGTTCAACCTCGCCCTCGCTCAGCCGCAAACGGGCGAGCTTGGCGATCTTTTTCACTTCCGCCTCGGAGATGCTCACGCGGGCTCCAAAGGCGCGTAACGGGCCAGCAGTTTTGCAACGCGCCCATCGTCGAAACGCACGGTCACCTTCATGGTTTCTCCGGACCCCGACACCTCGTTGACCACGCCTCTGCCGAACTGCGGATGCTTCACCCTTTGCCCGTTGCGAAAGCCCGCGACCGAGGCGCGCACCGCCGCGGTTCCCGGAACCGCCGAGGGACGGACGTCGCCTCGCGAGCCCGCGAAAAGCTTCGCCTCGAGAATGAAACGCGACGGCAGGCTCGCATAAACCTGCCCGAAAAGGCGGCGCGTCGCCGCATAGGTCATGGTGAGGCGTTCGCGCGCGCGCGTGATGCCGACATAGCACAGCCGCCTCTCTTCCTCAAGATCGTCGGCGGTGGCGTTGCCTCCGCCAATGGGAAAAAGACCTTCCTCAAGGCCCGTGAGAAACACCACCGGATATTCCAGTCCCTTGGCCAGATGCACGGTCATCAGCGTCACCGCCGGCTGGGTTTCGTCATACGCGTCAAGGTCGGTCTGAAGAGCGATCTCTTCGAGGTATGTCGACAGGGAGGTTTGGCGGCCCTCCAGCTTTTGGCGATCGTCGTACTCCTTGACGGCGTTGAGAAGCTCCTGAAGATTGGCCAGGCGGCCCGCGGCCTCGGGATCGGTCTCGAGTTCCGATTCTATCCACCGCCAATAACCGCTCGCCTCAAGAATAAGCGCCATGGCGCCGCCCGCGGGGAGAGTTTCAACGGACTCGCGCAGAGACTCGAATGTTTTGGTCAACTCGTCGAAGGCCCCATGGGCCTTCGGGCTCAAGCCCGGGATCTGTCCATGCGCCCAAACGGCGTCCACAAAAGACAGGCCGTGCTCCAGAGCGTAAGCCTCCGCCAGTTCCAAACTCTTGGTTCCCAATCCCCGGGGCGGGCAATTGACGATTCTCGACAGAGAAACCCAATCGCGCCGATTGACCACGACGCGGGCGTAAGCCAGCGCGTCCTTGATCTCCTTGCGCTCGTAAAAACGCATCGCCCCCACGATTTTATAGGGGATGCGCGCGCGGCGCAGGGCCTCTTCGAAGGAGCGGGACTGGGCGTTGGTACGATAGAAAACGGCCGATTCTTTGAACGAACGGCCGGCGGTCGCCTCGTCCTGAATGCGCCGCACGACCCACGTCGCTTCTTCGGACTCGTTGGGAAGCTCCTGCACGCGCACCTCGTCGCCGGGAGCGGCCTGGGTCCACAACTTCTTGGGCTTTCGAGTCTTATTGTGTTGGATCACAAGGCCCGCCGCGTCAAGGATGCGGCCGGTCGAGCGGTAGTTGCGCTCCAAAGTCACGACTTTGGCGTTCGGGAAATCCTTCTCGAATTCGAGGATGTTGCGGATATTGGCGCCCCGCCAGCTGTAAATGGATTGATCGTCGTCGCCCACGACGCACACGTTCTTATGCCTGGCCGCCAAGGTTTTCGTCAAAACGTATTGCGCATGATTGGTGTCTTGATACTCATCGACCAGGAGATGCGTGAAATGCTCCTGCCACTGCTGCCGAACGGCGGCGTGATCGCGCAGCAGCTGACACGCCTTAAGAAGCAAGTCGCCGAAATCCAGCGCGCCGGCGGCGTCGATTTTCTTCTGGTAGACCCTGTATATCTTGGCCGCGATTTGACGCGACTGATCGATCGAGGTCATCGCGTGGATCTCGTAGGACCCCGCGTCGAGCAGGTCGTCCTTGGCCCTTGAAATCAGGCTCACATACAGGCTCGCCTTGCTTTTCTGATCCTCGAGCCCGAGCTCCTTCATCGACTCTCCCACCAATTTTTTCTGGTCCGACTGGTCATAAATGGTGAAAGTCTTGGGCAAACCCAGCGCCTCGTGATGTTGACGCAACACGCGCGCGCAAAAAGAGTGAAAGGTGTAGGCCCAGACCAAGGCGCCCTTTCCCGGCGCCAACTCCTCGATTCGCCGGCGCATCTCCCCGGCGGCCTTGTTCGTGAACGTCACCGCCAGGATTCGATCGGGCGCCGCGCCGCTTTCAATTAAACGGGCGATGCGATACGTGATCACACGGGTCTTTCCCGTTCCCGCTCCGGCAAGAACGAGGAGGGGACCCTCGAGATGAGCGGCCCCCTCCCTTTGTTCGGGGTTCAGCTTCTCGAGGTCGACGCCCATAACACCGCTCACCGGGAGCCGGCGGTCTCCTTCGAGGGAGAGTACAGACTGTTGCAGTAGTCCTTGACCATCCGATCGGCGCAGTAGCGCGGAGCCACGGAACGGATCGACTCCTTCATCAACTTGACCCAGCCGCGAGGAATTCCATGCTCATCGCGGTTGTAATACAAGGGCACGACCTCCTCCTCGAGGGTGCGATGGATATCGTTCGCGTCGGCGGCGTCGGCCTCGGGGCCCTCGCCGCGTCCGCCGGCTTGGCCGATGGGCCAGCCGTTGGCGCCGTTAAAGCCTTCCTCCCACCATCCATCGAGGACGGAAAAGTTGGGAACGCCGTTGGCCCCCGCTTTTTGGCCCGAGGTGCCGCAAGCCTCGAGCGGAGCCAGGGGGTTGTTCAGCCACAGGTCCACGCCTTGAACCAGGTAGCGGGCGACGTGCATGTCGTAATCCTCGATGAACGCGATGCGTCCGCCCATCGCCGGATCCTTGGCCAATTGGTAGACCTGTTGAATCAGGGCCTTGCCGCCGTCGTCGGCCGGGTGGGCCTTGCCCGCGAAAACAAGCTGCACCGGCCTCCACGGATCGAAAAGCATTTTTTTCAATCGTTCCATGTCGCGCAAAATCAACGTCGCGCGTTTGTAGCCGGCGAAGCGCCGGGCAAAGCCGATCACGAGCGCCGAATGATCGAGCAACGCACCCCCCGCCAAAGCCTGCGCGGCGTCGGCGCGCTCGGCCATCCAGCGCGCGCGCGCGCGCGCGCGCATCAGCTGCATCAACGCGCTCTTATTGCGCTGATGGTGCAGCCAAAGGATCTCATCGGGGATCGAGACGACTTTAGACCAGACGGCTTCGTCGTCCTGCCGCTCGCGCCAGTCGACTCCGAGGTACCTGTCGTACACCGCTCCCAGCTCGGGGTGGACCCACGTCGGCAAATGCACGCCGTTGGTCACGTGAGTGATCGGCAGCTCGTTTTCGGGTAAAGAAGGCCACAGCATGCGCCACATCTCTCTCGAGACCTGTCCATGGCGCCGGCTGACCGCGTTTCTGCGACCGGCGATTTTCAGGGAGAGGGCGGTCATATTCCACCCCATCTCTCCCGGCATTCTCGCAAAGTCCATGAATCGCTCGCGGTCGACCCCCAGCTGCGGCCAATAGTTCGAGAAATATTCGGCGATCATCTCCTCGGCGAAAACGTCATGACCGGCGGCGACCGGGGTGTGAGTGGTAAACACCGCGTTGGCGCCCACTTGACGCAGAGCCTCATCGAGGTCCAGCCCCGAGGAAACCTTTTCCCTGGTCAGTTCCAAGAACAAGAAAGACGAGTGGCCTTCGTTCGCATGAAACACCTCGGGGTGAACGCCGAGAGCGCGCAGCATGTGCACCCCCCCGATTCCAAGAAGTATCTCCTGGCGAAGCCGCATCGTCCTGTCTCCGCCGTACAGCCTGCCGGAAATCTCGCGATCCTGCGGGGAATTGCCGTCCACGTTGGTGTCCATCAAAAACAAGGGAACCCTGCCGACCTGCACCTTCCATACCGCGACTTTCACCGTCCCGCGGCCCAGCGGAATCTCCAGCAGCATCCGTCCCCCCGAGGGACCGAACACGGGCCTGACCGGCGACACGCCCCAATCCGCGGTCTCGTAAACGTTCTGCTGCCAACCGTCGGAGGATATTTTCTGAACGACGTATCCCTGCGGATACATAAAACCCACCCCGACGAGGGGAACGCCCAAATCGGAAGCGGACTTGCAATGATCGCCGGCCAAAATACCCAGACCGCCGGAATAAATCTTAAGGGAATTATGCACTCCGAATTCCGCCGAGAAATAGCCGATGCTCTTGCCCTTCATTTCCGGATGAGCCTTGGCGAACCACGTTTGATCGCTGGTCATGTAACGATCAAAGACCGAAATGACGACATCGAGGCGAGCGAGGAAGGACTCGTCGCCGGCAAGCGCCTCAAGACGCCCGGGAGCGCAGCGGCGCAGAAGGGAGACGGGATTATGATGAGTCTCCGCCCACAATGTGCGGTCGATCGTTTTAAAAAGCGCGCGGGCTTCGGGATGCCAGCTCCACCATAGGTTGTACGCCAAATCCTTTAACCGGGCTAATTTCCCGGGAAGGTGCCACTCATTGTAGGGGTCGTTTATAACCATGATTCCTCATTGTATCTATTATGGAAAGGCCGTCCAAATGGCTGCGCTCTGTAATTTTCTACAACAAGACCTAGGAATCGACCCGATAGGGCGAGCGGACCCGGCGGATCAGGCCGTCGATCAAGCCCTGGGCGGCCATCACGCCCATTTTCGTGCGCGTCTCGAGGGAGGCCGAGGCCAAATGCGGCGCCAAAACCGCCCTGCGGCACGAAGCCAGTCCCGATGCCATCCTCGGTTCCCATTCGTACACGTCGAGCCCCGCGCCCCTAATTTTCCGTGTTTTTAAAGCCTTGACCAGAGCCTTCTCATCAACGATCGGCCCGCGCGCGGCGTTGATGATGGTGGCCGACGGCTTCATCAGCCCGAAAGCTCGAGTTCCTATCAGGTGATGAGTGGCGCTGTCGAGAACGGTATGTATGGACACGAAGTCCGACTCTCGTAAAAGCTCGTCCAACGAGACATATCGCGCGTTGAGCGCCTCCTCGACCTCGGGCGCGGCGCGGCGGGGATCATGGTAGAGAACGCGCATTGAGAACCCCGAGGCCCGCTTGGACACGGCCTGGCCGATGCGCCCGAATCCGACCACGCCCAGCGTCTTGCCGAACACATCGGTGCCCAGAAGCAGCAGGGGATCCCATCCTTTATACTTGCCCCCGCGCATGTGCCCGTCGCCTTCCACCACGCGGCGCGCCGCGGCCAGCAGCAGGGCCCACGTAAAATCCGCCGTCGACTCCGTAAGCACCCCGGGGGTATTGGTCACCAGAACCCCTCTCGCGGCGCAGGCGGACACGTCGATATGATCGTATCCCACGGAATACGTCGAGACCGCCGTGAGCTTGGGCGCCGCGGCGAGGAGCTCGCCGTTGACGGCGTCCGTGAGCATGCACAAAACCCCCTCTTTGTCCTTGACTCGTTTGAGCAGGGTCTTGCGTTCCATGGCGACGTCCCGATTGAAATGATCAATGTCGAAATGAGGCTCCAGCAGGTCGAGACACTCTCGGGGAACGCGCCGAGTGACCAAAATCTTGATCTTGCTCATGGCGGGGATTATAGCTTTACCCTCGATCGCGTTCCACGGCTCCGACGAGGACGTGCTAGAATCATCCAATGGCGCTGCAAATCGGCACTCTTTTCCTGCCGTCTAAAATCGTCCAATCTCCCCTGGCCGCCTGCTCCGATCTTCCTTTTCGCCTGATCGCGCGGGAAAAAGGGCTGGGCTTCTGCTTCCTGGAAATGGTCTCCGCGCAATCGTTGACCCGGGAGAACGCCAAGACTTTGCGCATGCTGATGACCCTCCCTCAGGATCGGCCGCTCGGGGCGCAACTGATCGGCTGCGATCCGGCGATGATGGCTGAGGCCGCGAGGATATTGGAGGAAACGGGCGTTGATCTCATCGACCTCAATCTCGGCTGTCCGGTCAAAAAAGTCGTCGGCAACGGCGAGGGCTCCGCTCTTCTTAAGGATCCAAGACAAGCCGAGCTCGTGTTTCGCGCCGTCCGGCGCGCCGTCAACAAGATTCCCGTCACCGTGAAAATGCGCAAAGGCTTCTCGGATCCCTCGGGAGACGAGGCCGTCGAGCTCGCCAAACGCGCCGAATCCTCGGGCTTGAACGCGGTGACCGTGCATGGCCGCACGCAGGCCCAACAATACGGAGGCAAGGCGGATTGGGACGCGATAGGCCGGGTTAAGAAAGCGGTCAAGATTCCGGTCATCGGAAACGGGGATGTCCTCGCTCCTTCAGACGCCCAACGCCTGCTCGATGTGTCCGGATGCGACGGGATCATGATCGGGCGAGGCGGTCTGGGAAACCCGTGGATTTATAAGAACATCGAG
>JBBTHA010000014.1:0-12008 GCA_038060535.1 Elusimicrobiota bacterium
CGTCTCGAGACGAGCTTGTGGGAACCCCTTTTCGGTCGCTTGGCCCAATCGCTTCGCGGCTCAAACGCCGTTGCACAAAATAATCCACGCGTTCTCATCGCTGATGATTTCAAACGAAGAATTCCGGCTAGCGACCGTCGGCCAATCGTTCGGACTCGCGGACCACCGCGTCGGGATCATTCAAGCGGACATTCAAGAGATCCAGCGCGCGTTGCGGAGCGTCGTAAAGACCGGCTCCGACCTCGTAGTCCGCTTGCCCGGGCATCGCGCTCAGCGTACTCTTGACCAACGCGGTCAAATATTGGAACCACCCGCGAGGCATCGCGCGGCCGCGGGCGGTCATCGCCTCCGACATGACGCGGGTGAGGGCGCTCAAGTTCTGCGCGCTGCGCTCGGCCGCGGCCGCGGTTCCAAACGTCTTCGACGCCGAATCGGAGACGCCCCCTCCCGCAGGCAGGTCATCGACAACATCGGTCCAAGTGACTCCCGGTTCCTCGGGAGTGCCGCGGGAGGAGTAGAACTGCAGGCCGGCCCCGCTGGCCGCGGCGACGACGACGGCTTGGCCGCTCAGTCCGGGAAGAAGCACGGTCCCCTGATTGGGGCCGGCGTTCCCGGCCGCGATAACGACTCCCACGCCCTCAGAAATCAGACCTTTGATCAGCTCGGACAAAGGCGTCTGCCGCGCCGAATCCGCTCCCCCTAGGGACAGCGACACGATCGTAGGGCCCTTTCCTTTAGATGCCTCGGCGACGGCCTCCAACACCGCCATCACGCGCACTTCGGACACCCCCTGCCCGCTGCGCACGCGCACAAGCGAAAAGTCCGCCTCGGCCGCTATGGCGGGGTGGTCGCCCCCCTCGCCGAGCTCCAAAGTCAAGCCTCCTTCACGGACGGGAAGAGAGGTCGACAACGGATAATAGGGTCGCGAACGGCTCACCGCGTACCCCTGGTGCCGCAGCCAAATGCTCAGGGCATACAGTTTATGTTCCGGCACCGTGACCCACACCCCTCGCGACAACGGCAGAACGCCGCGCGCCGTCGCCTCAAAGCGCTCCAAAATCTGGGGCCCGACGCCTAGGGGAGCTCCGGACGGCGGGACGACGAATAGATCCACCGGACCGATCTTGTCGTCGACTCCCAGGATGCCGGCCCCGGCGGGGTCATGCACCCCTATCGGCATATCCAGAGCTATTGCGACCGCCTTGGCCAGCAGCGCGACCATCTCGCTGAGCGCCCCCAGCTTGCCGATCGAATCCCGGTTTCTGACGACGAAATCCGTGACGATCGGCTTCAGGGGCTCGGCGCGCAGCCGCGCGACGAACGCCTTGCTTCTCAGCGCGATGGGAAACACCTTGCCGATCGTCCGGGTCAAGGCGAGATTCTCGGTCCCAGACGCGTCGAGCAGTTCGATGACGACGCGATCGCTCAACGCCTCGTCGGAGACAGCGGCCAGGTTCGACAACGAGGCCGCCGCCAGATGCCGGAGATAGCCCCTTTCCGTCCGATCGCGCACGCGCGACGACAGGCTCTCCGTTTCCACGGCGCCGACGTCGCGGAGTTGGCCGAGCAGCCAAGCCGCGGTGAATCGAGCGCGCTTATCGGGATTGCCGAGCTCCTTGAGAATGCGCGAAAGAGCCGAACGCTCGCCGTGCCTGGCGAGGGCATACGACGCGTACATCCCCACGTCCCACGCTTCGTTGGACGCCGCCTTTTGGAGCAGGGCATCGACCGAATGCGTCGGAATTTCGGCCAAAGCCAGGAAAGCGGTGTGGCGAACGCGAGGATCCTCATCGTGCAGCGCCGCCTCGGCCAACGGCATCGCGGCGACGGGCGCCCTCATATTGAATAGAACGGCGGCCGCGCGCTGGCGCACCAGCCAAACGGGATCTTTCAGCGCCTGCAGCAAGCCGGGCATTTCGGCGTCGCGGGCCTCGTTGAACCGGCGCTGGTTTTCACGGGCCGCGGCGTTGGGATCCTCGATGAGGTCCTGGGCCTGATCTGTCTCAGCCTCCTCGCCATCCTCATCGTGCCGTTTCTCCAGGAATTCATCCTTGGTCAATTCAACCACGCGAAAAATCTTGTCTTCGACGTCCTTGAGGGCCTTCAAGCGTTTCACCCAATCCCATCCCGAGGAGAGCCATGTCGATTCGAAAACCCGCATGAGCGCGTCCCAGGCGTGGACCAGACCGGCGCCTTGGAACCACCACGGCTCGCCCATATCCCGCGCCGAGCGCATCAAAACGGCCCTGACGACGAAGGGAAGGTGCTCGGACACGAAACCCTTGATGGCAAAGCGCATGCGCATCCCCAGCTTGATGAGCAGGGCGATCGCGGCCGCGGCGGGGTTGGACATCGAGCTTCCCGACATGGCGGTTTGCTTGCCCCCCTCGATGTCGGCGGGACCGGGGGGTGAATCCTTGGACTTGGCCGCATACACCCCATTCTTGTACACGTTGTTCGACCCAGGCTCGGTGGTCACATCTCCGCCTATCGCCGTGATATCCGGCTTGAAGCGCACGCGCTTGATCGCGTAGCGCCGATCCACATCCGGCCCCACGGAACTGTAAAAGGCGGTCTCCGGAACTCCATCGTCCTTGCTCTTGGCCGCGGCCGCCACCGCCAGGACATTTTCCCCCGCTCCCGGCTGGCTGAGCGTCCTGTCGAACGGTCCCGAATTGCCGTTGCTGGCGGTCACGATCGGGCGCTCCCCGGCGATGTTCTCCAACTCGGTCAAATGGGACATGAATCTCGCCAAATTGTCCGCCGAAGATCCCCGGCTGCCCAGGCTCAAGCTGATGACATCCGAGCCTTTTTTCAATGCCGCGCTGGCCGCGGCCATGATATCTCCGTCCGAAGCCCCCGCCTGGTCGCGTGAAAAGACCTTGCCCATCACTCCTTTAGCCGCTTTCGCCATTCCGGGAAACAAGGGATTGCCGGAAATTGAAATGGCGGCGACGACCGTACCGTGGCCTTGCCAGTCCTCCGTCCCTTCATTGACCATATCCAGGACCTCGAGCCGGTCGCCGAAATCGCCGTGCGTCGCGTCCGCCCCCGTATCGACCCAAAATATCGATCCGGCCGCGCCGGTGACGCCCATTTCCCAGACCGGCTTGACGGCGTGAATTTCCGCCGCATCGGCGAGCTCGGTCGCGAAATCCGAGCGCGACTTCGTGATATCGACTCCGGCGCTGACGAATTTGCGCATCGCAGCGGCGTTGCGCCGGGGCACGGTCACATAGATCTCTTGCCGTCCCCGATCGGCGCCGAACACATGGCGCACCACGACCTCCATCTTTTCGAAGAACTCAAGCTGAGACCCAAAGCCCGCGTCCTCAAGGGATTTGCGAGCCGCCGCGCGTCCCTCCTCGCTTTGATACGCGTTCTCCACCGAGGTTTTAATGAAACCGCCCTCCACGGAACGCATCCATAAGCCGACGCGCGCTTCCACCTTGCGCAGAAACAGCAGGTGCCCGCCGTCTTCAAGATCGACGCGAGTCACGCGGAATTGGCCTCCATCCTCGGCTTCCCAGTAACGCAGCAATTTCTCCCATTCCACGACCCCCTTATCCTGGGGACCGAACGACAGGAACGCGAAGCCGCGATCGGCCAAGGCGCCATAGAGGCCATCGATGGTCTTGGAGACTCCCACGCGCCTCAATCTCATGGAGAAGATTTGGCGCCAAAATTTTCTCACTTCCCTTTCGAACACCTTTGTCGCGCGGGGCGATCGATCCTCGCGCAAACGCCGAGCCCGATCGATCAAATCCTGCCACGCGCCCGTTTCGATGCGGCCCTCGAACGCCCCCCCTTTGGCGACAAGCCGCGTCGCCAGCAGGTGAAGGCTGTCGAGCTTGCCGAGCACCATCTTCAAGCGCAGCGCGTCCGGAGATCCCGGGCGCGGCAAGACGTCCGCGGCGCGGCCCAGAATGATCGATCGATAGCGGCCGCGCAGTTTGGCGAGCGCCTCGTGCGGCCGGGGAAGGCTGACCACGCTCAGGCGCGCCGCGCCGCCGGAGACGTTCTCATAGAGCCGGCGATCTTCCAAGTCTTTCGATTCGGCGTTGATGACCAAAACGTCGAAAGGGCGGGAAAGGCGCAAGGACGTTTGGGTGTTCAGCAGACCGCGCTGCAGGTTCGAAATCGTCAGCGCCTTGAGGGCCGCCGCCCCCCGGAACTCGGACAGACGCGAGCGTATTTCCGACAGCACGGAGCGCAGCGCGGAGGCAATCACTCCTCGAGGAGGACCCCGCGGAGAGGCGTGGACGATGTGATGCAGTTCGTGCAGGAGGATGCGCCGAAGAAGCCACGGCGCGGCCGCGAGCTCCGGACGCACCCAAATCGCCCCCCCCGAGGCAAAAGCGAACGTCAAATCGGCATAGCGTTTCTCGGGACGGTAGGGCCTGACCAAGGCCGCCGCGTTGGCGTCGAGCCTGCCGTCGAGCACCTGGGCGCGCAGCCAGGAGGCGAACTGCTCATCGGTCACTTCGCGCCCGCGCCGCATCGCCCAGACAAAGACGGCGGCGTCGATCGCCGCGACGAGGGCGAGGGCTCCGCTCAGAACGCCCGCAACCGAGGCCGCTCCGGTCAAAATCGGAACCCAATCGTTCAGAGCGTTGACCGAGCGCGCCCCCCAATGAACCAATTGCATGAGGCCCCACAGGCCACCGGACGCGGTCGCCAGGCTCAACGGAAAAAATGCCGATCGCTTCTCCCCCAAGGGAACGGCCGGGGAAGCCGCCGGACGCGGCATCGATCCGGCGCGGTGCCAGCGCCCGAGAACGCCAGGGCGGACAGTGGCCCCGCCGCCGGAGTCGGGTTCGGCCGCGCCCGGTTCCATCGGACCCTGCTCAACCGACGACAGCTCCTCGCCGCTGAGGCGGCGGGCGAAATCCTCGGCGGCGGCCGCTCCCGCGGCCTCCGCGGTCTCCGGTTTGGCGGAGGCGGCGGCGGGCAGAGCGCTCGCGGCGGCGACGGGGACGAAGGTCCGAGGCAAGGGTGCGGGACTCGTTTTCGGCATCGCCAGGGGCGGCGTCGCCGCCAATGGAGCGATGTCGAATGTTCCCGCCAGAACGCCCGGCGCAAGGCCCCGCGGGGAAACGAGAACACCCGCCTTCAAGCGTCCGGAGGCGATTTGCTGGGCAAGGCACGCCGCCGCTCCGGGACCCCAGGAAGACAACAGCATGGCGGCGCTCAGAACGAACCGAACCGGCTGGTGCAACCGTGTCATCATTGGATGAGGTTCAGGTCCTGCGGCTCGTCGTTTGGACGAGTCGGACGATCAACGCGGCGGGTCTTGTGCTCCGGGCGCGCCGGCCTCCCCTCGGACCGCCCCTTTTTATGGATGAGCCGGCGGCCGCCGATCTCGAAGGGCAGGGCGAAACCGGCCTGTGCGATGTAGCTGCGATACTGCAGCTGTCCCAAGGCCTTGATCTCGCCGTTGGCGAACACGCTCCACGTCGGACGGACGTACTGCAAGCCGCAAATCCAGCGGCCTTGGCTTTGCTCGGGGTGGTCGCTTCCTTCGGCGATGATGTCCGAGATCAAGAACGTCTTCGCTTTAAGCTCCAAGCGTGAGCGAACCGAGCCGGTGGCGTAGTTGTAGCCGAAGCCAGCGAACGGCGTCCACGCGTCGTAACTTTGGTGGAGAATGGCGGTCAAGCCGAAACTGTTGATATCCCACTCGATGGCCCCGTTGAGCTCGCTGTCGGCGGTGAAATTGCCGTCGATGTTCACATTGAAGTTCCCCCTCAAGTGAGTGCGCCCGCGGACGTGATTGTAATGGGCTCCGAGCGTCACCGTGGGCCGATCGCCGCCCAACAGGTGCCGGCGAAAACCCGCTCCGTAGGAGTTGGTCTGAACCTGGGCGGTCATGGTCGGGGAAATCTTGTATCCCGGAGGGGTCGTCGCGTCGGCCAGGCGCAGGTAGGCGTCCGCCCTCCACGGCAGGCCGACGCGCAAATGCAGGGTGAAATTCGGAAACAGAACCTGATTCGGGAAGATATTGGCGCCGCCCCTCTCATTGAGAGCGGGAACCGTTAAAGCCGGAAAATTATTTTTGTTGAACGGGATGCGGCCGACCCCCAGGGACACGTCGGGCTGCAACGAGTAGCCCGTGATTTCCCGCGGGGGATCGAAGTTGGAACCCGCGCTGAAGGCCAGGCCCTGCGCCATCTCATGGCTCAGCCACTGGGTCATGGCGCGAAAGTCCTCGGTCAAGCTGGGATTGGCCCGAGCCTGGATCGCGGCACAGAGAACCGTCGCCGCCCATAAGGCGCGACCCGATCTCAATGCTTGATGACGAGGCGCGACCGGCCGCGGTTGGTCGTCCAATGGTAGGCCTGGGCCAGCGTTTCGAAAGTCAGCGTCGTTTTCAGGCGATGATCGACTCCTGAACGGGATCGTAAGCCGTGCTTGCGCCCATTGGCGGACAGCGTCTTTTTCATAAGGTCTCCTGCCAGGATGGTAGCAGTCGACTTGTCCCGAGTGATGGGTCGGAGGTCCCAGCCGCGCAGCGGCAAAGGTCCCAGCGCGAAAGACCCTAATGACTCACGAAAAAGATCAGGAAATCTTGAAGATCCTGAGAACGTCGCCCTGGCGCAAAATGCCCACGCGTTGATTGCGAAACATCGAAAAAACGACCATCTTGTCTTCCACCGCAAGCTCGGCGGGCATCAAGAACACATGAATGGACCCGCCCTCATCGGTCAAGATGAAGACCATGGTCTTGGCGCTCTTATCGACGAGGCCGTCATTGATGTCGTCGATATAGAAGACCCTATACGTCTGATCATTGACCTTGACCTCGTCGCCCATGGGAAGGACGGCGCCGAGTATTTTCTTGATGCTCGGGGCGACCCGATCCTCCTCATTGGCGATGTTTTCCAGGATGATTTCGCTTTTGAGCGGAGAAAGGGGTTTGGCGGACAAGGAGAGCGCGTAGGTGTTGGCGCCGATGGGAATCTGTCTCTCCTGGGTCAGCAAGGATTTAATGTTGAAGAAACGGGCTTCCGAACCGCTGACAAGGATCGAAACGTACGCTCGCTGCGCGCGGTCAAAAGCGGCGCTGATCCAAACATCCGTGCCTCCCAAAGCGTATTTCAGAGAGGTTTGCTGCTGCCGGTTCAGAAGCAGCGGGAGATCGAGGGCCGCGACTTCAACGCTCTCCGTCTGGACGGATTCCTCCAAGGGCGTTACCGCTTGCTTGCTGAAAACTTTATCCAAAATGATCGCGTCCGATATCGACCCGTTGGCCTTCGCCTCCCCGTCGGAGACGCGTGTGACGTGACGCGCAAGCCTCTCGAAGGCGGGTTGGACAAACGCGGTTTGGGCTCCGGCACGAAGAGCCTCCATGGTCGCCTGAGCACCCGAAGGTGCGAACAGGCCGGCCAAGACAATCAGACAGAGTAACTTTCGATCGTGTAACATGACTCCTCCGCTCTCCGTAAAACCCGGGCGCCCTGCGACGCCAACTGGTGCGGACTCCGGTGATTCTAAAACATGAGGCCCTAAAATACAAGCAACATCCGCTACTGGCCGAAGGCCAGGCGCAAGGCTGAATATTCCGGAAGGCCCGCCGCGCGTATTTTCTCCTGCACGGCGGCGATGTCGTAAGGAACTCGAACGATGCGAAACGTCCCCTTTTCGGAATCATAGACTCCGCAAGAAGCGCGGTTGTCATGATCGCGAGGCTGGCCCACCGAACCCGGGTTCAGCGCGATGGGAGCAAAACGACCATCCTGGGCGCGAGGCAAGAGTTCCTCAGCCTCCTCCAGAAAACGATTGTCGACGGCAGAGCCCTCCGTCATCGAAAAGCGGAAGAGCAGCGGCATATGACTGTGCCCCACGAACAGGGGCCAGACGCCCACCAGCGGAACGTTGTCGCGAAACTGTAGGGGGCTGAGCATGTATTCTTCGACGGGGTTGCGCGGAGTGCCGTGCGTCACGGAGAAATGAGGGGTTTCCAAACGGGTCGAGAGGCCCTGGAGAAACGCCTTATTGGCCCCCGAGAGATGGTCCCGCGTCCACAGAATGGCCGCGCGGGCATACTGGTTGAACCAGTTGAGATCCACGCTGTCGAGAACGGCCAAGTCGTGGTTGCCGGCGATGGCCGAGAGTTTGCCCAGAGCTCGGATCCGGTCAAGACAGGCGTCGGCATCCGGACCGTACCCGACCATATCTCCCGGGCATATCCAACCCTCGACTCCCAGGGCGCCGAGATGATCAAGAACGGCGCTTAAGGCCTCGTAATTCGAGTGAACATCGGAAAAAACGCCGTAAATCAAGCTACTCGGAAACTTCGGCGCCGCCGACGGGGTCGACAAGCGCCGCCGCCTCGGGCTCAGGCGACGCGAAGGGACCCTGCTGGGTGATGTTCGTTTTCGGCAGTTCCGCGGCCGGTCCCGCCTTTTTTCGGAAATCGACGGAGACGAGAAGGCTCACGCCCTTCTCCTCCATCGTCACGCCGTAAATCACGTCGGCGGCCTCCATCGTCCGCTTGTTATGGCTGACGATGAGGAACTGGGTTTTATTTTGGAACTCGCGCAGCAAAGCAACGAAGCGCTCGATGTTGGCGTCGTCCAGCGCCGCGTCGGCTTCGTCGAGCATGCAGAACGGGGAGGGCTTGACCATGAAAAACGCGAACAACAGCGCGATCGCGGTCAAGGTTTTCTCGCCGCCCGAGAGCAAGGTGATGCTTTGCAGTTTCTTGCCCGGGGGCTGGGCGACGATGTCGACGCCGGTTTCCAGGATATTCTCGGGGTCGGTGAGGATCAAATCCGCCTCGCCGCCTTCGAAGAGGACCCCGTACAAGCGGCGGAAGTGTTCCCGGACCTCGACGAATGTCTGGCGGAAGTTCTCGCGAGTCGCGTTGTTGACTTTCACGATCGCGGCTTTGAGGTCCTCCTTGGCCTGGATCAAATCCTGTATCTGGGACTGAAGAAACGCCTGCTTCTGGGCGAGGGCCTCGTACTCCTCGGGGGCGGCCATGTTGATGTTGCCCATGTTGGAAATGCGGCGGCGAAGCGTTTCTATTCTCTCCACGTCGGCGACGATGCCGGCGTATTTGGTCTTCGCCTCCTCGGCGGTCAGCTGCCACTCGTCCCAAAGCCTGGTCTTGAGCAAATCCTGCTTGGATCGCAGCGCCGAGGCGTGCACTTCGTGCTGGTGAAGGTTCGACTGGGCCTGATCATGCTCGGCCTGAAAACGCTTGATGTTTTCCGCCAGCTCGTCGATATTTTTCTGCAAATCCTGCAGGCGTTCGAATACCGATTTGGCCGAGTTTTCATGCGCGGCGAGCTCGACCTGCTGAAGCGCGATATCGGCGCGCATGCGCTCCTGCAGCTCCAAGGCGTGGGTCTTGCGCCGGCCCAGATCCTCGGTTTCCTCGGACAAACGGACGATCGCGGTCTCGAGCGCGGTCCTTTCATCGTTGAGGCGCTTTTGGCTCGAGAGATGCGCCGCCAACTCCTGCTCGACGCCGCGGCGACGGTCCTCCTGCCCCTGATACGCCGCGCGTTTTCCCGCCAACTCCTCGCGCGCGCAGGAAAGAGCGTCCGCCGATTCGGCCTCCCACGCCCGAGCCGTCGCGACCCGGGTCTCGGCTTCGGCGCGGCGCGCGCGCCTGCCCAGAATCTCCTCTTTGGCCAAGGACGCTTCCGCCAGGGCCTGGATGGACTCTTCCGTGGACAACTCCACGTTGCGTTCATGGTTGGCCAGCGACTGCTCCAAATGAACGGCCCGCGCTTGGAACCCATGATGCCGCCCGGACTCTTGAGACAACGCCTGAGCGACGAGCCTGGCCGACTGAACGGCCTCGGTCAAAGCGAGTTCGGTTTGAGCACGCCGGGAGGACATTTGCTCTGCGCGAATCTCCAATGTCGCGACGCTTTGCTTCAGCTCTCCCAAGTCCGCCAACATCGGCTGAGGCCCGTCCTTGGGAGCTGCCCCGCCGAACACCCAATGCTCGCCGAACAATTTTCCATCCAACTCATAGGCCTCGGCGAACAAATGACGCACGGCTTTCTCATGGGACGGCTCGTAATCAAGCCGGGCGAGCAAGGACTTGGCGTCGTCCGGGAAAGAACGCTCCGGCGCCGCGACGATCGCCGAAAGCACCAGAAACCGGGCTCGCCCCGCGCCCGAAGCCTGCAGAAGCTCCACGCCCAAACGCGCCGCCGTCGAGTCTTCGACGACCACGGCAAACAGACGCTCTCCTAAAAGATCCTCGAGAACCGGTTTGAGGACGTCGTCTGCCCGGAACAAGCCGCGCACGGTCCCGACCACCCCGGGAATATTCGCGTTGAGCACGGCCTGGGCCCCGACCCAATACGGGTTGCGCCCCCCCTGCTTCTCGAGAAACTCGACGCGCGCCGACGACTGAGCCAATGACGCGTGCAGGCGCACCGTCTCCTGCGACAATTCGCCTTGAAGGCGGCGAAGCTCCTCGACTCGGTCCTCGGCGGCGGCGCAGGCGGCCTTGGCCTCGCCCAACGCGGCTTGGGCTCCCTCGGCCTCGCGGCGAGCCTCCTCCAAGCGCGCCCGAGCCTCGGCCGAGCCCGCCTGATCCCTCTCCAAACTCCTCAGCGCCGCGCGCGCGCGGACCTCGGCGTGCGAAAATCTCGACTCCTCCGCGGCCAACTCCCGGCCCAACTCATACGACTCCTGAATCTTGGCATGGACGTCGCGGCCAAGGGCCTCTTTGTGCGCCTGAGTCTCTTGAACGCGCGCCTCCATGACGGCGAATTCCCCGTGAGCCGCCTCGGCGCGCGCCTTGGCCTGCGCCAAAGCGACCTCGGCGGCGGCGACCGACGCGGCGACGGAGGCGATCTCCGGCTCGATGGACGACACGCGTTGGCGGTCGGCCTCGGCCTCCGCGCGGCATGCCTGCGCACGAGCGTCCATGCCCTCGACGGCATGCGCGCTGCTTTGAAGCCTTTCCTCGAGACGTCCGATCGCGGTTTTGACCTCGGCCAGTTGTTGGTTGGCCTCGATAAGCCGGTTCTGCTCGCTCGTTTTCTCGAGATTCAAGGCGGCGAGATTGGCGCCTTCCGCGGCGATCTGAGAGCGCCTCTCACCCAAAATCTGTTCGACCGGGCCAATGCGCACCTGCATGGCCGCGAGCTCGGCTTCGATGGCGCCGGTTTGCTCGATGATGTGAGCGGCCTCCATCGCCGCCAACTCCTCCTTGTACTTGGCGTACAACTTGGCTTTGCGGGCGTCGCTGTCGAGTTTTTTGACCTGTTCTTCGATCAGCACCACCGAATCCTGCAAGCGGCCCAAATCCATGTCGACCCGGTCAAGCTTGCGCAGGGCCTCCTCGCGCTTGGCGTTGTATTTGGCGACTCCGGCGGCCTCCTCGAAAAAGGCGCGCCGTTCCTCGGGCTTGGCGCGAATCATCTGGTCGACGCCGCCCTGATCAATGATCGCGTAGCCGTCGCCGCCAAGGCCCGTATCGAGGAACATTTCGCGGATGTCGCGCAGTCGGCACTGAGTCTTATTTAGGAAGTATTGAGACTCTCCGGAGCGGAAGAGGCGGCGGGAAATCGTCACCTCGGAATACTGCAAGGGCAGCAGACTTGAGGCGTTATCGAAGGTCAGGGTGACCTCCGACATCGACAAAGGCGAGCGCTTGGTCGTGCCCGCGAAGATCACGTCCGCCATCGAATCGGCGCGCAAGGACTTCCACGACATCTCGCCCAAGCACCAACGGACCGCCTCCATCACATTGGACTTGCCGCAGCCGTTGGGCCCGATCACGCCGGTAATGCCGGGCTCCAAATCGACGCGGGTTTTGTCCGCGAAGGACTTATAGCCGACGATATCTATTGATTTGAGATACATGGAACCTCGGCGCAACGGTATTTGTCCATATTGTGTTATCTTTTATCTTCCCGTCGCTTTGAATGGGCAAGGAGTATAGCATTTCTCGTCGAGGAAATCAAGGCGCGGCCATCAGCGTGTCAAGGCCGTTTAGAAATGTCCTGTAGTTAAGACGCATAGAAATGTCCGGT
>JBBTHA010000015.1:0-28252 GCA_038060535.1 Elusimicrobiota bacterium
AGGATTTCAACCTCGGTCCCAGGCGCGCTCAAAATCTACTTTCGATTTTTCTGGAGGGGGGCGGTAGGTCTTGACAATGGCAATAATTCTGTTACACTCGTGAGGTAGCATCCTGCTGGCGCTGCCGGGCCGTTTTGGGATCAGGGGGTTGGAGATCCAAGGGCCGGTCCGGGGGTCTCAAGCGCCAGCGGGCGATAACGGCAAACCCATCGCAAGGTGGGGGCGCAAAGCCATGACTCCCCGTTTTTTGGGGGAGTGTCAGGCTACCGAATAGTGATGCCCGCTAAAATTGCAAGGGGCTTGTCCCCTGTGCGCGATGCGCGCGCGTCGGTGCTTGGACAGACCGTGGCGCGCGCGTGCGTTTTATGGGGCCTCTTGTGCTCGGTTCCGGCGGGCGCCCGAGCTCAAAGCGGCGGTCAACCCGGAGCATTTCTGAGCTACGGGGTCGGCGGCCGAGCCTTGGCCATGGGCGGCGCTTATTACGGCATTTCCGATGACGCGAGCGCCGCCTACTGGAATCCCGCCGGTTTGGCGCAGCTTCAGCGCAAAGAGCTCACCACGATGCAGGCGACGCTGTTCCAGCAGACGAAACTCACGTATTTCAGCTACGCCCATCCGACCAAGGGCGGATCGACCTTCGCCATGAGCATGACCCAGTTGGCCAACACCGGCTTCGAGCAGGTCGATGTGGTGATCAATCCAGCGACCAACGAGCCTTCGAAAGTCACCTCCGGCGGCTCCTTCAACGACCAGCAGCGGGCGATCGCCCTGTCATGGGGAAAAGGGGTGACCGAGACCGTGCTTTTCGGAATGAGCGTCAAGCAGGTCACGCGTCAGTTGGGCGGTTCATCGGACAACTTCAAGACGCTCGACATCGGAGCGATGAAGACGATGGGGGCGGCTTACCGCGTCGGGTTCGGCCTGCAGAACGTCTTTGCCCAGCGCACCGGAGACACGGATGATAAGCTCCCCGTGGTCATCAAGCTCGGCAACTCGTTGCGTTTGTTTAAGGAGCGCTTGACCCTGGCGGCCGATGCCAATAAGGTCCTCAACGGCGACATGGACATGCGCTTTGGCGGCGAGTACTGGATCGCGCGGTGGTTCGCGTTTCGCTTCGGCTTGTTGGGCCTGCCCAAGATCCAGGAAACGGATTTCGGCTTCGGGCTCAATTTCAAGAGCCTCAGCCTGGACCTGGCTCAAGGCATCCATGATCTGGGTTCGTCGACCCGATTTTCGCTGACCTTCCGCTTCGGCCAGTCGCGCACCGATCGTTCCACGGGTCAGGTCAAGAATTTCGTCAAGCAGGGCATGGAGGCGTTCCAAGAGGGCAATTTCGCCCTCGCCGCGCAGAAGTTCACCCAGGCCCAGGACGCCGCCCCGGGCAACAAGCAGGTCGCCACCATGATCGCGCGCATCAACAACGTGACGAATTTCGTGCCCCAGGCCACCGGCGGAGAGGAGTACGTCACCTTCATTCGGCGCGGCGCGATCGCCTACGTCGACGGCCGGGATCTCAAAGTCTCGGTGAATGCGCTGCGCTATGCGTTCAATAAGAATTCCCGCGACGAGAAGCTCCTCGGCCTGCTGAATATGGTGGAAAAGGAAGCCAATGTGGCCGACCCCACACGGCGGCTCGATGGGCCCGAGCAGTTCACCTTCATCGATCAAAAAATATTCGACGCGCGCCAATCGATCTACGACGGCAAGTATGACGCTGCGGTGCGTCGGGCGCAGGACGTTTTGGACCTCGAGCCCAACAACGTGACCGCGTTGGAGATCATGGGCTCGGCCTTCTTCCTCATGGAGCAAAAGGACAAGGCCATCGCGATTTGGAGGCGCGTGCTGGAGATCGATCCGAATAATGCCTCGGTGCGGGAGTTCCTGCAATCGATGCGCCAGTAAAACAAAATTTGTCAGGAAATCTTGTCTTGAATTTGTAACAGGATCGCTCTACACTAAAGCGGAAATGGGTGCGCCTTTATTTGCCGTACTGATGTTCTGCCTCGCGGCCTGCGGGTCCGCGGCGGCGGGAGTCTTGGCGCCCGACCTGGGCTTGCTCCAGGAACAAAGCCGCATCAAAACCGAATCGGAAACCAAGATTCAGCGAGACGTGCTCGATCCCATCCTCGGCAAGGGCAAGGCGGCTTCGTTCGTCGACGTCGAGATGGAAGTCAAATTGGAAAGCGAGGAATCGACCCGCTCGGGCATGGGTGTGGCGGAAAAGTACAAGGAGAAGTCCCCCGCCGCCCGCGGCGGGATGCAGACGACCTACGTTTTGCCCGGCATTCCCAAGCCCAAGACGATCACCCAGGGCCCCTCCACGCCTGAGCGGCCGGAACAATCCCAGGCGCAGCAGGCCCAGCAGATGAAGGGCGTTCAGGAGGAGCGCTTCGCGGTCAAGCCCGTTTTTAAGCGGCTTCAGGTGACCGTGATCCACGACGACACGGTGCTCAAAGACAAGGCTTCCGTGGATCTGGTCCGCAGCCGGATCGTAGATGCCATGGGGCAGTACCGGCTGGCGTCCGACCAGGTCGCGTTTCGTCCCACGAAGTTCGACAAGCCGCCTTTGGTGGATTGGCGCGAGGATATAAAAAAGCCGTCCGTGTATCTGCCGCTCTTGTATGCCTTTCTGCTGATGCTGTTTCTGTCGTTCCTATTCGGACCGTTGGCGCGCTTCTTCCGGCAGTATGTCGCCGCCCTTAAAGAGAAGCCGGCGGCCGAGGTGAATGTGGAGTCGAAAATCGAGACGCCCGACGACAAGGGCGGGCCCGAAGACGAACTCTCGAAAGGAGAGCTCGACATCATGCTCGGCCGCAAACAGCCTGAACCGCCCCCGCCGCCGTCCGAGGAGGAGGAAGAGATGAAGAAGTTCGAACCGTTCACCTATATTACGGATGAAAACTTTAAGCGACTGGCGAATCTCTTTCTTGTTCGCCAGGATGAACCGTGGCTGGTAGCCGTCGTGCTGAGCTACCTGAAGCCAGATATCGCGCGGGCGACGTTGACGCTGCTGCCCATCGAGCTCCAGGCAAAGATCGCCATCGAAGCCCTTAAAATCCGCCAGGTGACGCGCGAGCAGTTGATGGCCATCGACGCCGACATCAAGGAGTCCGTTGACTTCGTCGTCGGAGGGATGGAGCGCTTGACGCAGATGCTTGATGAAGCCGACACGCTGACGCGCGCCAACATTCTGGCTTACTTGAAGAACGAGAAGCCGGACGTTTACCAGCGCGTGCGAAAGTTCATCCTCACCTTCGAGGACGTGATTTCGTTTCCGGATCGGGATATGCAGACGATCGTGCGCGAACTCAAAACCGAGGCCATGGCCAAGGCCCTGCAGGGCGCTTCGCCCGACGTCGTCAACAAGTTTCTCAGCAATATGTCCGTGGGCGCCGCGTCGTTGCTCAAGGAGTCCATCGAATACGCCACGGGCTTGACCACGACACAGGTCGAAGACGAGCGCGCGAAGATCATGGATGTGGTCAAGGTTCTTGAGAAGGAGGGAAAGGTCAACGTGCGCCAAAATCGGGGGGAAGCGTTCTCCGGTTTTCACGAGGAGGTGGCCAGCGAGCGCGAAGAGAAGTACGCGCCGCGCACGCGCGCGGCCGAACAGGCTGTGGCCAATCTCCTGGGAGCGGGCGGGGCGGCCACGGCCCCCGGGCCGGCGGCCGGCGGGGCGGCGGCGCCCGCCGCTCCAACGGAAAGCGCCGCCGAGCCCTATGTGAAGGCGGGCATCCAGTTTCACGATGCGGGCCGCTACCAGGAAGCCGCGCAATATCTTGAGTACGCGCTCAGCCAGGACGGGACGCTGTGGAGGGCACGACAATATCTTGGAAACTGTTACGTTCAATTGGGGCGGGCGCGCGAGGCCATTCCGCTGTTCGAGCAGGTGCTGAGCGTCAATCCCGATCCCGGGTTGAAGCAGTGGCTGGATGGATTGAAAGCGCAAGCCTAAGCCGATGGGTTACTTAAGGAGAAAAGATTATGGCGCCCGACGATAAGTTTCCGCCTCCGCCGCCTTTGCCGCCGGGAAAAGGCGGCCCCCCCATGCCTCCGCCCTTGCCTCCCGGGATGGGCCGCACGGCGCCCGTTCCTCCGTCGGCAGCTCCGCCTCTCTTCGGGATGGCGCCCCCTCTGCCGGGCGTTCCGGCGCCGCCACCCGCCCCGCCGTTTGCCTCGGGAGCGGCGACGGACCGCGATCGAGGGCGCGAGCGGGAGGAAAAGGTCGAGCGTCTCAAGGAAGAGTTCCAAGCCAAGCTTGAGCAGCTGGAGAAGAAGCTGGCCGAGGAGCGCGAGAAATCGCTGGTGGTCCAACTGCGCAGTCAAGAGGAGTCTGCGACCGCGTCCAAGGTCGAGGCCTCCTTGAGGGAATTGCAGGATAAGCTGCGCCGAGACCGCCGCGATCAGGACAACGAAGAAGCAAAAATGAAGTTGGAGCGGCGGGCGCAGGAGTTGGAAGCGCGGCTCGCGCAGGAGCGTGAAACCTGGGTCACGACCCTGAAAAACCAATTGACCTCCCGGGAAAGCCAGGACAAGGAGGTGGAGACGCATTTCTCCTTGCGCCTGCAGGAATTGGAGAGGCGCTGGCTGGAAGAAAAGGCTCAATGGCAGAAGACCGCGCTCGCCAAGGACGAGGAAATCCGCACGCTGCGTTCCTTGGCGGAAAAGCTCAAGGGCGCCGACATGGAGCTCGCTCGGAGCGTCGGCGAACGTAAATTGCTCGAGGATCGCCTGACGCACGTCACGCAGGAGCGCGCCGAGGCCGTCGCTCGCCTCCAGACCGCGGGCGATCGAGAGAAAGAGGCTATCCAACTGCGCGCCGAAATGCAGCTGACTCGTCAGCAAAGCGCAATGATTCAGGAGCGGCTGGAGAGGGACTTGGCCAGTTTGCGGCAAAGCTCGCGGGAGCGGGAAGAACGCTTGATGTCCGATCAGGAACACTTGCACCGCGACCTGGCCACCCTCAAGGACCGTCTTGAATCCGAACATGAGGCCGACCTGCGGCGGGCGAAGGCCGAGCTTGCGGCCGAACTTCAGCAACAGAAGGACGCGATAGGAAAAGGGCAAACCGAGCTGCAGCGACTTCAGGCGGTCGCGGGCGCCTTGGAGAGGCAAAACGCGGCGCTCAGCGCTCAAGTCAACGGGTTGCGGCAGGGAGCGGCGGAATGGGAGAAAACGCAGGAGCGTTATAAAGCCGAATTCGTCGTGTTGCAGCGCAAGTGGGTCGAGAGGGAAAAAGAGGTCCGCGCCGAAGCCTCGCAGCAAACGCTGCAGATGCTCGAATCGGAAAAGACCCGGCTGCGCATTCAGGCTCAAGACGAACTGAACACTCGCGCGGCCAAGATCGCCGATCAGCTGCGCCAGGAGAACGAGTCCGAGCTGCGCCGGCTGGAATCCAAGATTCGCGCGGAGCTCGAACAGGAGCTGGCGCAGCGCCGCACCGCGATACAGGCGGAATGCGACGCGGGGCGCGTGCTCGCCGAGCAGGAGATCGCCCGCTTGCGCCGCGAGCTGCAGCAAAAGGACGCGTCATGGGGAGAGCGACTGCTCGCCAAGGAATCCGATGTTCTTGCCCAGCGCTCCCGCGCCGATGAGTTGGCGGCTCGCGTGACGCGCGAGGAGGAGGCTCGGGCCGCGGTGATGCGCGAGCAGACGGAGATGGAGAAGCGCGTCGGCAGTTTGCGCGAGCATTTGGGAGCCCAGCAGGCCTCCTTGCGGGGGCTTCAAGAGCGCTATGTCCTGGCGCAAAAGGAGAAGGGGCGCTTGGAGAAAGAGAGGACGGAGATGGAGCGCTTGATGGCAGCCCAGGCCGCCCAAATGCAAAGCCACCAGGAGGCTTTGGCATCGGCGCGCGCTCAGCTGGCCCGCGAAGGCCAATCCGTGCACACCGCCCAAGAGGCTCGGGAGCATTTGGAGAAAGCCTTGGTGGCCCAGAAAGCGGAGCTCGTCAAGGTCATCAGTGAACTCGAGGCCATGCGGTGCGAGCGCGACGAGGCTGCGGGCAAAGGAGACGGGCAAGGAGAATCCAATTGATCACCCTTCACAAACTCAACGGCCAGGAACTCGTGGTCAACGCGGAGCTCATCGAGACCCTGGAGCCGGGTCCTCAGACCGTGGTGCATCTGGCGACCGGAAATAAGATCCCGGTGCGCGAGAATACTGACGAGGTGGTCCTGAAAGTGATGGAATACAGGCGGGCCGTCAATTCCTCGGGAAAGCCCGTTGACCCGATTAGGGGTTACGAGCGGGAGAGGGCCTAAGGAGCCGCGATGGATATTGCAACCATAGCCGGAATCGTCGTATTCCTGGGTCTGACCGTCGCTTCGATTTATATCGGGGAGGGCATCGCCGGATTTAAGCCCTTCATCAATCTGGAGGCGCTGCTGATGGTCATGGGCGGAACTCTGTGCGCCACCCTCGTCAATTATCCTTTGTCGCAGGTCATCGGCGTGGGCAAAATCATCCGCAAGACGATCATGTCCCAGGCCGATGACGACACCTCCGATATCGTGGTGACTTTCGTGCATCTGTCTCAAAAGGCGAAAAAAGAAGGATTCCTCTCGCTCCAGGCGGATCTGAAAAACATCAAGAACGACTTCCTTCGCCGGGGCGTTCAACTTGTCGTCGACGGGGCCGATCACGAGTTCATCCGGAACATGCTGGAAACCGAAATCGGCTTCATTCGCGAGCGCCACAAGGGGGGCCAGGAGATCCTCAACGCGATGGGGACGTATTCTCCCGCCTTTGGAATCATCGGCACCGTGCTCGGCATGATCATGATGCTGTCTTCCATCGAAGACGTCGCCGCGGTGCCGCGCCGCATGGCGCTGGCGCTGGCCGCCGCCTTTTACGGCTTGGGCTCGGGATATCTGCTTTTTCTGCCCATGGGCGGAAAGCTGCGTCGACGCTCCGAGGAGGAATTGTTGGTCAAGGAGATCATCGTCCGGGGCGTTCTCCTGCTGCAGAGCGGGGCCACGCCCTCGGTCGTGGAGGCCAATCTCAAGGCCTATCTCGCGCCGGCTCAACGTCTGATCGTCAAGATGCCGGCCACGCCCGGCGCCCCGGGAGCGCCGACCGCCCCCGCGGCTTGATATATGCCCATACGCGCGCCCAAGGGGTTTATCGACGAGAACGATCCGAAGGTGTGTCAAATCGGCCACCCGGCGCCGGCCTGGCTCGTCAACTACGCGGACTTGATGACCGAATTGGTTTGTTTTTTCGTCATTTTGTACGCCCTCTCCGCGGCCCTCAATAAGGATGTGCAAGGCGCCAAAAAAGACGTGGAAGACATGATGAAAAAAGGGGAACTCAAGGGCGAGGTCAAGGTGGACAAGGACGGCCTGAAAGTGACCATCGAGGAGCAGGGCAATGCCGGTTTTTTCGAGGTCGGAGCGGCTGAGCCGACCAAGGAGATGGACGCCAAACTCGCCAAACTCATTCCGTCGCTGCTCAAACTCACGCAAAGTCATGAGCTTCTCGTCGAGGGGCATACGGACAATCAGAAAATCCATAACCAATACTTCGATTCCAACTGGGAGCTGTCTACGGCGCGCGCGACCAGCGTGGCGCGTCTGCTCATCGAGAAATATTCCGTGCCCGAGGCCCATATTGGAGCCGTCGGCTACGGCGACACGCGCCCGGTCGTTCCCAACGACACGCCGGAGCATCGCGCGCTCAACCGTCGCGTTGTCTTTTTTATCAAGGGCACGAAGATCGCCAAGCCCCCGCCGGCGGCTGAGAAACGGGGCCACGAATGATAAAATACGGCATGGTCTGTCGAGAGTCATTGGCCTTTTTATGCTTGGCGGCGTTGGCCGTCTCGTGCGGTCCCTCGAACAAAAACGTCGTGGTCGAGGATTTCGCCGAAGGACGCCTCGTGGATTTGTCGATTACGGAGAAGCTGACAGGAACCTCGGAACTGCTCTTCTTTTCGGTGACTAAAAAGACCCAGTTTCTCGACGGCTACATTCAGGGCGTGATCACCGACTATCGTGATAATCCCGTCCAAGGAGTGGTCGTGCGCGCGGTGGCCAGCGGCGAGAATTCACTTGAGGAAGGAGAGGCGCGTCCATCGGGCTTCGCCACGAGTTCATTCGATCCCGGGGTGTCCGATACGAACGGCTTCTATCGCATCCGCTTCAGCTTGCCCATAATCGATAAAAAGGTCGATATTCGGGGGCGCATGCTCTATAACCCGGGCTGGGAGCAGGAGCGCGACAATCTGGGCAAGGCGTACGAGCCCCAAACCAAGCAAAGCCAATACAGGCTTTTTTATGACCGCAAGAACGGCAGAATCATTTTCTCGGAGGGCGTCCGGAAAACCGTGGTCGCGCCGGTTTCATCCAAAGGAGGCCCGAAAGCCTCGGCATTGCCCGGCGCCGAGTCTCCCAAACCCGTAGAGAAGCCTAAAGCCGAGGAGAAGGCCGCGGCCAGCGACGATCTATTCAAGGGATTCGGTTTCGGGCAGTGACCGTTTATCTCGACCATAACGCGACGACCCCCGTCCGGCCGGAAGTGTTCGACGCCGTGCTGCCGTGGCTGCGCGAAGGCTTCGGCAATCCCAACTCCGTATACGCCTCGGGCCAACGCGCGCGCGCGGCCGTCGAGCGCGCGCGCGAGCAGGTCGCCGCGCTTCTCGGCGCCGGGGATGCCTCCGAAATCGTCTTCACCTCGTGCGGTTCCGAATCCGACGTGTTGGCCGTCTCCGGCGCGGCCTGGCAAAGCCATGACGAGAGCAACGGCCGTCGGCGCGCGATCGTAACGTCCGCCATCGAACACGAGGCGGTCCGTCTGCTGTGCGGTCAACTCCGGCGCAGGGGCTTGGCGGTCGTGGAAGCGCCTTGCGACCCGGAGGGCGCCACGAGAGTCGACGCATGCTCCGCGTTGTTGAACGACGAGGTGGCCTTGGTCAGCGTCATGCACGCCAACAATGAAACCGGGGTTTTACAGCCTGTCGCTGAGATCGCCGCCGCGGCTCGCGGAGCGGGCGCCCTCGTCCATACCGACGCGGTTCAATCGCTGGGAAAAATTCCCATCGACGCGAAGGCGCTGGGCGTGGATTTAATTTCCCTCTCCGGCCATAAGGTCAATGCCCCCAAGGGCGTCGGCGCTCTGTGGATCCGCCGTGGGGTGCGGCTGGCTCCCCTGATCACCGGCCATCAGGAGAAGAACCGCCGCGGGGGCACCGAGAACGTGGCCGCGATCGTCGGCTTTGGCCTGGCCTGCGAGTTGGCTCGCAAGGAGCTTGAGACCGCCGCGGCTCACGCGCTCGCCTTGCGCCGCAGGATCGAGGGCGGCGTGCTCCTCATACCGGGCTCGCGCCTGAACGGGCACCCTGAACGCCGCCTTCCGAATACCGCTCATTTCAGTTTCGACGGGCTTGACGGCCACAACTTGGTGGTGGCTCTCGACCTGGAGGGGCTTTGCGTCTCGAGCGGTCCCGCGTGTTCGTCGGGGGCGTCCTCGCCGTCGCACGTGTTGACGGCTATGGGAGTGGCGCCGGCGCTCGCCTCGGGCTCGCTGCGGGTGTCGGTGGGTTGGGGCAATACCGACGCCGATGTTGACAGGCTGTTGGGCGTGCTTGCCGGTGCGGTGGAAAAGCTGCGCGTCGCGGCGGTCGGCTCATGAAGCGGAGGGTGCTTGCCGCCATGAGCGGCGGGGTCGACAGCTCCGTGGCCGCCGCGCTTCTGGCCGAAAAAGGCGATGAGGTCGTGGGCGTGACGATGAAGCTTCTCGCGCGCGGTGAGACGGGCTTCGGCTGCTGCGGGTCCGCGGCGGACATCGACGACGCCAAGCGCGTCTGCGAGCGTCTGGGCATTTCCCATTATGTTTCGGATATGGCCGATGTCTTCGAGTCCAAGGTGATTCGACCCTACGTGGAGTCCTATTTAGGGGGCACCACTCCCAATCCCTGCGTGGAGTGCAACCGTTCCCTCAAGTTCGGCCACCTGTTGGCTTTGGCCGAGGCTTGGGGTTGCGAGACCGTGGCGACTGGCCACTATGCCCGCGTGGAGAAGGGACGCCTTTTGAAGGCGCTTGATCCGGCCAAGGATCAAAGCTACTTTTTGTATTCCCTCAATGCGCGGGCTCTGTCCAAGGCGGAGTTTCCCGTCGGAGCCTTAAGCAAGGAAGCCGTCAGGGATAAGGCGCGCCGCCTCGGCCTTCGGACGGCCGATAAAGTCGAAAGCATGGAAACCTGTTTCGTTCCGGGACGGGATGTGCGAAGGTTCATCGAAAAATCGGCGGGCGCCGGCGCTCGGGGCCTGGCGCCTGGTCCCATTCGCGACCGGACGGGAATAGAATTGGGGCGGCATACGGGCCTTGCCTCGTACACCGTGGGCCAGAGATCCGGTCTCGGTCTGTCGGGAGGCGAGCCGCGTTTCGTCGTGAGCTTGGACCCGGACGAAAATGCCGTGATCGTTGGAGGGTCCGAAGATGTGTGGTCGAGTTCCATCATCGTCGGGGCTCTGACATGGACCGGCCCTGCCGGAGCCGCTCGGGCCGAGGTGCGCATCCGGCACCGTCATGAGCCCGCGGCGGCGGCGCTTGAGAAACTGCACGATGAAACTGTTACAGTTGTCTTCGATGAGCCCCAGAGAGCGCCCGCGCCGGGGCAGGCGGCGGTCTTCTATTCGTGGGAAGTCGTTCTAGGCGGCGGCACGATCTTGAGGGGAGAAAACCTATGAAACTTCGCAGTGTTATGGCGGCCGCATTCCTTTTCACGGCGGGATGCGCCGTCTTGTCGCCGCGCGAGGATGCGGATGCGGACTTCGAGAAGGAAACCAATGCTCACGAATCCCGGATGCAGGAAGATCGCGCCGTCTCCAGCCTGGCCAGTCTGGAATCCGTCTTGGCCGACTATGTGAAGACTGAAAACAAGATTCCTCCAACCCTCCATAAACTCGTGCCGAAATACATTCCCCAAATTCCGCCGCTCGACCTTCCTGCCTGCGGGCGGGAATCCGACCGCGTTGAGGTCTATTCCCCCGAAATCCTGCGCGACGGACAAATCGACGGGACTCGCATTCATGGGACGGGGCACTGGGGCTACGTCTTTACCGGCGATCGCGTGATTGTCTTCATCGATTGCCTCAAGCCCTCGCCCAAGGGCGTGCCATGGTATCAAGTCCGCGGCGTGTATTAGGCGTAGTGCCGTTGGAACTCGACGGCATCGGCGTAGGACGTCAGTCCCGCCGTTCGGCGCGCGAGGTGGGCGAAATAACCCGAGCCGAGGTAGGCCAGGGCGTGAAGTTGACGCAGCCGCGGATGCGCGCGTAATAACCGCTTGAGGCGTCCGTTGGGCTGCGGCCAGCGCTCGGCCGCTGGCACAGGCTGTCCGGTCAGCGTCAGGAGATGGGTGCCGCACGGTCCGCCGGCGCCGAGTTTCTTGCAGGCCGCGTCGACCGCGGCCTCGGCCATAACCCGGTAGTCCGACATTTTCCCTCCTCCGATCGTGAGAAAGCCTTCCAGGCCGTCCCGCGCCCCATGGTCGAAGACCTCGAAGTCGCGGGACAGGAGTTTTTCCGCCCCGGGTTGCCCCAGGATCGGCCGGGAACCCACGATGGTCCGGTCATGCGCGGACGGCCAATCGGGGAAATAGCGTCTGACCGAGCGGGTCAAATAGGCGATTTCATCTTCTCTGGCACGCGCCTGATCCGGGTCGTCGGGGCCCGGGAGATCTGTGGGGCCGACCCATGTGCCCAGCGGAGAGGGGACGACGAAGATGTAACGGGAGCGGTCCTCGGCTTCGAGCAAGAGTCCAACTTGCGAAAGGGACTTGTCTCGGTAGATGAGGTGCGTCCCTTTCATCAGGCGCAGCGGCAGCCTCGCGCCGGCAAGGGAGGCGACCGAGTCGACCCACGGTCCCGCCGCGTTGATCGTGACGGCTGCGCGCAGTTCGTGTTGGCCGGCCCGCACGCCGCAGACCCGCGAGCCTTCTTTCACGATCTCGCGCACGGGGGTGTCGAGAAAGACCTCGGTTCCGGCGGCCTGGGCCGAGTCGAGGGTGCGGGAGGCAAGGGCCTGGGCGTCCACCCACCACTCGTCGAAGGAAAGCGCCCCGAGCAGTCCCTGCGCGCTCAGTCCCGGCACGACGCGCAGGGCGGTTTGGGCGCTGAGTCGCAGATGGGAACGTCCGTACTTCATCGGCTGAAAACGATCATACTGCTCGAGGAGGGTCTCGACCGTCTCCAAGCCCCGAGAGTGTCCTCGATACACCGGCCAAATAATCGGAAGCCGCGTGAGCAATTCCCCGGCCGTGCGCACGATGTTCCCTGAGTCCCAGCACGTGGCGTGCGTGGTGAGGCGGTCGTAGAGCAGGTAGCGCACGCCGCCGTGGATGAGATGAGTCGAGGCGGCCGTGGTCCCGCCGCCGGGGCGACCCCGCTCGACCAACGCGACGCGAAGGCCGCGCAGGGCGGCGTCACGCGCCACTCCCGCGCCGGTCACGCCTGCGCCGATGACAATAAGATCAAACGCGTCGTTCATGGCGGGGCAGAGACGAATCCGGCCTTCATGAGTCACAGTGTACGGCCCCTGAGACGCGGCGTCAAGCTGATTGTTCGATCGGGGCCGGGATGCGGATTGAAATGCTAGAATCCGCGCCAATGACGAGACGACGCTTCCGTTTCTATGCGCTCCTCGCCGTGCTTGCGATCGGCGGCGCTTCGGCGGCGCTGCGCGTGTTATCGGAAGGGATGCCGCCGATCCACTCCCTGGAAGATTACACGCCGTCTTTGACGACGCGCATGTACGACGTCAAGGGCACGGTGATCGCGGAACTGTCCATCGAGAAGCGTGCGCTGCTGCCGTTGTCCAAGATTCCCGTCGATCTCCAAAACGCCGTGATCGCGATCGAAGACGACTCCTTCTTCAAACACTGGGGAATCTCGCCCAAGGGCGTGATTCGTTCGGCGGTGCGAAATCTGATCGCGCGGCGGGTCGTCCAGGGCGCCTCCACCATCACCCAGCAGCTCGCCAAGCAGATCTTTCTCAAGCCCGAGCGCAAGTTCACGCGCAAGCTGCGCGAGGTCCTTCTCGCGCTGGAAATCGAACGCAATTTCTCCAAGCCCGAGATTCTGCAGCTGTATCTCAACCAGGTGTATTTCGGCGAGGGAGCCTACGGCGCTCAGGCCGCCGCGCGCAACTACTTCGGAAAGGAAGTCTCGGAGATGACGCTGGCCGAATGCGCATTGCTGGCCGGGCTCATTCGAGCGCCGCGCGCCAACTCGCCTTTTTTCAAGCCGGAAAACGCGCGCAAGCGCCGCTCGCTGGTTCTGCAGCGCATGGTCGACGAGAAGCTGATCACTTTGGCCGAGGGCAACGCAGCCAACGCTCAGCCCATTCCGCTGAGCAAGCCGTTGATGTTCGACACCCAAGCGCCCTACTTCGTCGAGCACGTGCGACGCCGCCTGGAGCGCAAGTACGGCACGGCCGGCGTCTGGCGCGGCGGCCTCAAGATCCAGACGACCCTCGACTTGGAGATGCAGAAAAAGGCCGAGGAAATCATGGAGAAGGCCTTGAGCGAGTTCGACTTGAAAGCGCAGGCCGAACATGAGAAGAAAATCAAGGAGTTGATGGCGACGGGCGAGCCGCTGCCGCCGGAGATCTCCACGGCGCCGCTGTCGAACATTCAAGGCGCTTTCGTCCTCCTGGACATCAAGACCGGAGCCGTGCGCGCCATGATCGGCGGCCGTAATTCCCATTTCAACCGGGTCACCCAGGCCAAGCGTCAGCCGGGATCGACCTTCAAGCCCTTCGTTTGGGCGGCGGCCCTCGGCTCGGGGATGGCGGCGACTTCGATGGTCGACGACACCCCGCTGGCGTTTTATTTCGACGGCCGCGATTGGCGCTTGCTCGAAGGGGCGACCGATCAATACTCGATCAACCTCGCCACCCAGCCTTTCGCCCAGTCCCCGGATTTCAAGATTTGGGTCCCCAACAATTACGACGGAAAATTCCTGGGCCGGGTCACCTTGCGGCGGGCCCTGGCCAATTCACGCAATATCGCATCGATCAACCTCATCACTCAAATCGGCCCTCCCCTCGTCGTCGAGCTGGCGCGCCGAGCCGGCATCTACTCGGATCTGGAACCCGCTCCGGCTCTGGGGTTGGGAGCCTCCGTGGTCACTCCTCTGGAGATGGTCTCCGCGTTCGGCACGTTCGCCAACGGCGGAATCGCGGTGACTCCCTATACGGTGGATCGCGCCGAAGACGCCACCGGCAAGCCGCTCGAGGCTCATCAAGCAAGCGATAAGGAAGCGATGGCTCCTCAACTCGCGTACCTCGTGACCAATCTGATGAAGGGGGTCGTTCAAAGCGGCACGGCTCAATACGCCAAGAGACTCAATCGTCCTCTCGGCGGCAAGACCGGAACCTCCAACGACAACCGCGATCTCTGGTTCATCGGTTTTACGCCGGATCTCGTGGCCGGCGCCTGGATGGGTTATGACGACTTCTCTTCGCTGGGGCGCAAGGATTG
The DNA here is from genome assembly GCA_038060535.1 of Elusimicrobiota bacterium. GTDB lineage: Bacteria > Elusimicrobiota > Elusimicrobia > UBA1565 > UBA9628 > GWA2-66-18. Next base: position 14,480 of record JBBTHA010000015.1, read on the forward strand.
GACCGGGGGCTCCACCGTCGTGCCGTGGTGGACGGAGATCATGCAGGAGATTTTGAAGGATTACCCGAAGCGCGACTTCCCGGCTCCTCCCGGGATCGTCTTCGCGGCGGTGGAAAAAGACCAAGGGCTGTTGTATCAGCCTGCGTGCTTGAAGGCCAATAAATTTCTGGAGGCGTTCATCCAAGGCACGGAACCCAAAGAATACTGCGATCCGGATCACCGGCCGTCCGTGCCCATAGAACTCTCGACGTCCGCCCTGGTGCCCACGGCCATGCCCGACGGGGGCTACGGCCATCAGGCCGTGCCGCCCAGGGCGGTTTCGAGCAGCGACGCGCCGCCTCCCGTCGAGGATGAGTCGGACGGGCGTCCCGTCGCGCCCGAAGGCCCGGCCGTCCTGGAATAGCTACGGATAGACGCGGGGCACGCGCGCCGCGGCGGTGCGGCGCACGGGCAGGGCGACCGCGTCTCCGACCGCGAGGTCCGCGGCGTTGCTGGCGTCGATGAGAACATGCGAGATGCCGCAGCGTCCGACGAAGGGAAGCTTGACGCCTTGCCGCATGCCCCAATATTGGAATTGCGATCCGAAGCCGATGAGGCGTTCGGCGGGCTCCATGGTCAAGCCGTCGGCGTAGCCGACGGGAAGCGTGGCGATCCTCATTTTACGAGGGGCGACGTACTCGCTCGCGTAGCCGATCGAGGCGCCCTTGCGGACCTCGCGGATCTTGAGCACGCGCGCGTAAAATCGCCAGGGGTTTTTAAGCGGGGCGGGGCGTGATTTCGACGGGTTGATGCCGTAAAGCAGGTTGCCCACGCACACCATGTCGAATTGCCGGTGCGGGAAGTCCATCAAGACGGCGCTGTTGGCGGCGTGCGCCATGAGGCCGGGATCTTTTCTCTTGTAGGGGGCGAGCAGGCGCGCGAACGCCCCGAGCTTTTCCTCGGCTTCCACCGAGTTTTTTCCGGGGACATAGTCGATATGGGTGGAGACGCCCGCGACCGCAACGCGTTTAAGGCGGCCAATCGCCGACACGAGCGCCGGCAGTTCCCGGGGCGACGCTCCCCAGCGTCCCAAGCCGAAATCGACATCCAAGTGCAGGCGCACGGGACGACGGGCCGCGCTCGAAAGAGCTTTTGCCTGCTCGATGGAATCGACCGTCGGCGTGACGCCGAGTCGGATCGCCTCGCGGGCTTGTTCCGGCAGGATCGGCGCCAACATCAAGATCGGCGCCTCGAGGCCGGCCTTGCGCAGAGCGGCGGCTTCCGAGAGGTCGCGAACGCCCAGCCGGGTCGCGCCGGCCTTCAAGACCGTTCGCGCGACGTGCGTGGCGCCATGGCCGTAGCCGTCGGCCTTGACGACGGCCGTGAAGGCGACGCGGGGCTGCAAGCGCGAGGCGACCCAGCGGGCATTGAATTCGAGAGCTGACAGATCGATGTCGATCCACTTCAACGGAGGGCTGCAGGCGCTCACGAGAGGTATCTTATTAAAGCCGCCGCATGAATGCTATCGGCGCGGGAAAGAAGTAGAATAGAACGATGATTTTGAAGATGGGAACGCGCGGCTCCGCGCTCGCGCTGGCGCAGTCGGGACAGGCGGCGCGCCTTCTGGAGCGTCTCCACCCGGGGTTGACGGTCGAGACGGTGATCATCAAGACCAGCGGGGATCTTTTCGGGGCGCCCTCGCCCGAAGCCGCCAAGAACCTTCCTCAAGGCGCCAAGGGACTTTGGATCAAGGAGCTGGAAGAGGCCTTGCTCGATCGGCGCGTGGATTTCGCCACGCACAGCGCCAAGGACTTGCCCGCTCGCCTTGCCGAGGGCTTGTCGATCGCGGCCTACCCTGAGCGAGAGGATCCCCGCGACGCCTTGGTGGCCAAGCCCGGCCTCAACTGGGCGTCGTTGAGCGCCGGCGCCAAGGTGGCGACCTCCTCCTTGCGGCGGCAGATGATGATCGCCGCGCAAAAACCCGGGGTGACGGTGCTGCCCCTGCGCGGCAACGTCGACACTCGTTTGCGCAAGCTCAGGGACGGCGAGTTCGACGCGATGGTGATCGCCGTCGCCGGTCTCAAGCGTTTGGGCCGCGCCGATGTGCCCTACGAGCCCCTAGAGCCGGAGATCATGCTTCCCGCCCCGGCGCAAGGCTGCCTGGCTCTTGAAATCCGCTCCGATCGCGCCGAAATCGGCAAGATCGTCTCCTCGCTCGACCACGCGCCGACGCGCCGCTGCGTCGAGTTCGAACGCGCGTTTCTCGCGGAGGTCGGAGGGGGGTGCGGCGCGCCGGTCGGGGCGCACGCGCGCGCGGTGTCGGGCGGAGTCTCGCTCGAGGTATTCTTCGCTCACGAGGGCGAATCTTCCGGCAAGCGCGCCGCCGGGGAGTGCTCCGAGCCTTCGCGCCGCGACGCCTTTGTCTCGGACCTGGCCAGGCAAGTCAAGGCGCGATGATTCGAGTCGTGGGCGTCCCCGGCTCGGGGGCGAGGGCGTTTCTGGCCCGCCATATTCTCGCCGGCTCTGCGCCGGCGGGCGTGTCGGTCCCCGGCGGGGCCTTGGTGCTGGTCTTGGCCGATGCCGACGCGGTGGAGGACGTGGCCGACGCGATCAAGGCGTTCGCGCCCCTTTTCGACAATCGCGTCGAGCCGGTGGCGATGTTCGCCGATGACGCCCGAGAGCGCCTGGCTTCCCTGGAGATATTGCGCTTGGGAGCGCGCCTGGTTCTGGGCACTCCGGAAGGCTTGGGAGCGCCGGCGCCGGGGCGCGATGACTTTTCCGCCCGGACCGTTCGTTTTCGCGGAGGCGATTACAGCCCCCGCGACAGCGCCCTCGACGCTTTGATCGCCGCGGGATACCAACGCGTCGATTTCGTCGAAAGTCCGGGCGAATTCGCCGTGCGCGGCGCGGTCTTGGATTTCCACTCGCTCGAGCCGGCGATCGCCTATCGCGTGCTTTACGACGAGGATCGCGTCGCTTCGATCCGTCCATTCGATCCCGTCTCCCAGGAGCCCGGAGATGTTGTCGCCTCGGCCGCGGCCACCCCGGCCGAGGAGCCCGGTCTGGGCGCGCGCGTCGCCGATTGGCTCGGCCGGGGGAACACGTGGTTGATCGAGGATGGAGTCGAGATCGCCGCGCCTCAAGAGGCCGTCGTCGGCAGCTTAGGCAGAGTCCTAGCCACCGCCGCGCACGAACGCGATTTCGGCGCCAGACCGGTGGGTCCGTTCGGGGGCGCGATCAAGAATGCGTGGGAGGAGATGCGCCGGGACTGCGAACGCGGGATGAAAGTCGTCTTGTTCAGTTCCAATCACGGCGAAGACGCGCGTCTGCAGGAGCTCCTGGCCGATGAGGCGCCGGGAGTGCCCATTCAATTCCTGATCGGCCCCTTGCGGGAGGGGTTCCGCTTGCCGGCCTTGTGCGTGTCGATCTATTCCAGCTCCCAGATCTTTTCCCGCGATTGGCGCGGCGTCGGGCGTTGGAAGCGCTTCGCGGCCAAGGGCGCGGGGACCGCGCGTTGGCGCGAGCTGAAAAACGGGGATTTCATCGTGCATCAAGATTATGGCGTGGCGCGGTATCGGGGTTTGGAGCCCATCGCCGTTCCCGGACACGGCGACCAGGACTGCCTGAAGCTGGAGTACCGCGGCTCGGACCGTCTGTTCGTGCCCCTGACGGAGTTCGATCGGGTGCAGAAGTTCGCGGGCGCCGAAGGCAAGCGCCCGCGCCTGTCGAGTTTGGACACTCGGACTTGGGAGGAAGTGAAGCGCCAAGTCGCCGAAGGGGTCCGTGAACTGGCGGCCGAGCTGCTCAAGATGCAGGCCAAGCGCGCGGCCAAGCCGGGTTACCCGTTTCCCGCGCAAGACGCCATGGAACGGGAATTCGCCGACGGATTTCCTTATGAGCCCACCGAGGATCAGGGTCGAGCCATCGCGGACACTTTGGAGGATATGATGGCGCCGCGTCCTATGGACCGGCTGATCGTGGGCGACGTCGGTTTTGGCAAGACCGAGGTGGCCATGCGGGCGGCCTTTAAATGCGCCATGGGACTTAAGCAATGCGCGGTTCTAGCTCCCACCACGGTGCTGGCCGACCAGCACGTCCGCACTTTTTCCCGCCGCATGGCGGGTTTTCCCGTTCGTCTGGCCATGCTGACGCGGTTTCAGACCAAGGCGGAGCAGAAGGAGATTCTCCGCGAGCTCGCCGCGGGGAAGATCGATGTCATCATCGGGACGTCGCGTCTTTTGCAGAAAGACGTTCGTTTTTTCGACATGGGCTTGGTCGTCATCGATGAGGAGCATCGTTTCGGAGTCTCGGATAAGGAGAAGCTGAAAAAAATACGCGCGAACGTGGATGTCCTGGCCCTGTCGGCCACGCCCATTCCCCGCTCCCTGCATCAATCCATGACCGGCCTGCGGCAGATTTCGCTCATTCAGAGCGCTCCCGCGGGCCGTCAGCCGATCGTGACCCGCGTCGGTCCTTGGGACGAACGCGTGGTGTCGACCGCGATCGGCGATGAACTCGCCCGCGGCGGACAGGTGTACTATGTCCATAATCGCGTGCGCACGATGGCCGAGACCCTGGAGACGGTCAAGCGGCTCTCGGGGGGCGCTCGCGTGTCGATGGTGCACGGCAGAATGAAAGGCTCGGAGATCGAAAGGGCGATGTGGGACCTGGCCCAGCGCAAATCCGACGTGCTGGTGGCCTCTACGATCATCGAATCCGGACTCGACATTCCCAGCGTCAACACGCTTCTCGTTGAAGACGCCCAGGATTTCGGCTTGGCCCAGCTCTACCAGCTTCGCGGGCGCATCGGCCGCGAAAAAAGTCGGGCTTACTGCTATCTCTTCCACCCGCCCGACGCGGAGCTCAAGGATCTTGCCGAGGACGCCGTCAAGCGCCTCGACGCGCTCAAGGAGTTCGGCGCTTTGGGCGCGGGAATCAAGCTCGCTCTTCGCGACCTGGAGATCAGAGGCGCGGGCGATTTGCTCGGCGCCAAACAGCACGGCTTCATGAACGCCGTCGGCGCCGACTACTACGCCCAACTCCTGGAAAGCGAGGTCGCCCGCCTGCGCGGCCGGCGGCCCGAGGATGACGAGCGCGCCGTCGCGGTGGACTTAAGGCTGCCCGCCTACCTGCCCCAAGAATACGTGCCGGGGGAGATCGAGCGGCTCAAGATTTATAAGCGCGCCCTGCGCGCCGCTCCCGAGGAGTTTCCGGCCATTTTGGGGGAGTTGGAGCGTTTGTCGGGGCCCGCGCCGGCCCCGGTGAGGAATTTATTCGAGATGCTGACCTTGCGCGCCGAGGCGCGCCGCGCGCGCGTCGCGGCGATCAGCGAGAGCGAGGGATCGGTCGAAATCCGCTACCGCGCCGACGCGCCGCCCGACAGGGAAGCTCCGGAGCGCTGGCTCAAGGCGTACGGAGAGCGGGTGTCGTTCGTCTCCTCCAACGAGGGAGACGCCGTGCGCCTGCGCCTGGCCGATCAAACGGCCCTCGCCGCGGTTCGGGCGTTTTTGCGCGTGTAGGCCCGGGCCCCGAGGTCCGGGGCGGTGGCGGGCAGGGGTCGAAGGCGTTGATTTAAGAAGAAATGGTAATATCCCTCCGGTATGAATAGGGAGGTTTCTCTCGTTCTTGCGTGCGCGCTGGTCGCGGCTTGCCGCGGCGAAAAGGATCCCATCATCGCGCGCGTGGGCAAGCTCAAGATCAGCCAAGCCGAGTTCCAGAGGAAGTTGTCCGAGGTCTCGCAGGGCTATCAGGATTACGTGCTTTCGCCCAGCGGCCGGCGCCAATTTCTCGACGTTTTGATCCGCGAGAAGCTGATCTTGGCTGCGGCCCAGCAGTCCGACCTGCCTCGTTCATCGGAGTACCGCGCCGCGCTCGACAAGATGCGCCGGGAAGAGGATGAGCGCTTGCGCGAGGGCGGCGAGTATCTTTTGACCACGATGTGGGTCGAGGAACTGCGCCGGCGAGGAACGTTGAAGGTCGACGAAAGCATGGTCACGGAGTACCTGGCCAAGCATCCCTACGAAGTCGAGATGCGTCATGTTCTGATGGGTTCTCCCGAGGCCGCCGCCGATATCGCCAAGCGGCTGCGCTCGGGAGCGAACTTCGCCAAGGTCGCCAAAGACGAGTCGCTCGACGGCGCGACTTCGGCCGACGGGGGGAAACTGCCGTCCTCGTTGTACGGCGAGGTGATTCCGGAGTTGGAGGAAGTCGTCTTTCGCATGCGTGTCGGCGAGATCGCCGGTCCCCTGAAGAGCAAGTTCGGCTACCATGTGTTGCGCAAGGACGGCGAAAAGAAGGTGACCCATGAGGAGGGCCTGCCCCGTGTTTTGCGCCTGCTCGAGAAGCAACAGCTTGACGCCTACCTGCAGTCGATTCAAGACAAGTTCCCCGTGGAGGTTCTCCTTGAGTAAACACCCCAATCTCAGAGCGCTTTGCCTCGCCGTTCTGTTGAGCGCGTCCCCGCTGGCGGCCAAGCTGATGGAAGACACCGTCGCCGTCGTCAACGGGACGCCGATTCTTCTTTCCGAGTACCAAAAGGAAGTCGGGACGGCGATGGATTATTGGGGCAAAACCAACCCCGCCGCGATGGCCGATCCGGCCAATGTGAGAAAACTGCGCGAAAGCACGCTGGAGCAACTCATCGATCGCGAGCTTCTGACTCAAGAGGGCGGCAAGCTGAAAATCAAGGTTCGCGAGCGCGAAATCGACAACGCCGCCGATGAGATCAAGACCCGCTTCAAAAAAGACGAGCGCGGCGCGGCCGTTTCCGATGCCGAAGCCGAGGCGTCTTTTCAGAAGCAGCTGAAAAACGAGGGCCTGGATTGGGGCAAGTTTCGCGAGAGGCTGTCCCGTCAGATTCTCTCGCGCAAGACGATCGACGAGGTCGTGAAGGCGAAAATGGTTCCGCCGACGGAAGACGAGGCGCGCGCGTATTTCGCCAAGGTCGAGGCCTACATCGCGAGCAAGAGCACCGAACCTCCCAAGGGCATGGAGGAGGAGGACGCCATGGCGTTGCGGGAGGTCGCCGGCCAAGTCGTTGCGCTGAGTTCGGAGCGCGTCCATGTCTACCGCATCCTGGTTCGGTTATCCTCGGTCCCGACGGAAAGCGAGAAAAAACGGGCTCTTAAAACCGCCCGGGACATCAAGAAGCGTCTGGACGGGGGAGCGGATTTCGGCACCGTGGCCAAGGAAGAGTCGGAAGATCCGGAGAGCGCCGCTCGCGAGGGAGATCTGGGCTATGTCGTGCGCGGCGTGGCTCCCCCGGAGCTGGAAAAGGTCGTCTTCTCGCTCCCCGTGGGCGAGACCAGCGAACCGATTCTCACCGACATGGGCTACAACATCGTGAAGGTGACCGAGAAACGGGCGGCCGAGAAGCCGAATTTCGAACGTTTTAAGGACGAGCTGACGAACTTCTTGGCCGGAGCCGAGTTTCAGAAGAAAGTGGAGGCGTTCGTCAAAGGGCTGCGCGACAAAGCGACCATTGAGCGCAATCTTCCCTCGACCCTCTAAGGTTCTCGCTTTCACCTGCGGCGATCCTGCTGGAGTCGGTCCGCGGGCGGTCTTGGAGTGCCTGCGCTCAGGAGCCTTGCCTCGAGGAGTGTCCCCGGTTTTAGTCGGCGAGGCCTCCGTTTGGCGGCGCGCGGGCTGGCGTGCAAGCGACGGCTCCGTGTTCGACACGGGCCTGGGCTTGGCCCTTCCCCGCCTCGGACGTCCGAGCGCCGCCGGTGGGCGGCTGTCGGCGCAGTCCTTGGAGGCCGCTGTGCGGCTGATCGCCCGAGGCCGCGCCCACGGCCTGGTCACGGCTCCGATCTCCAAGGGGTCCTGGGCCCTCGCGGGCTATCCGTGGCGCGATCATACCGAGCGGTTGGACGCCGTCGACCCGGCCCGGGGCGCGGAGATGATTCTCGGAGTTCCCGGGCGCGCGCTTTGGTGCGTCATCGCCACGCGTCATGTTCCGCTCAAAGACGTCGCGCGCGCGTTAACTCCCCGGGGCGTGGCGTCTTGCGCGCTGGCGTTGGACGCGGCGCTGCGCCGGCTGAGGGCGCGCGCGCCGCGGTTGGCGTTGTGCGCCCTCAATCCTCATGCCGGCGAGGGGGGGCTGATGGGCGTTGAGGAGACCCGCGTATTAAAGCCGGCGCTGGCGCGGCTGCGCCGGCAGGGTCTGCGCCTGGACGGGCCTTTGCCCGCGGATTCGGCCTGGCGTCTGCACGCTCGGGGCGTCTACGACGGCCTTGTGTGTCTCTACCACGATCAGGCGCTGATCCCGCTCAAGGTCTTGGGAAATTTGTCGGGCGTCAATTGGACCGTGGGCATTCCCTTTATCCGGACGTCGCCCGCCCATGGGACCGCCTATGACGCCGCGCTTTCGGGCCGCATCGATCCGGCGGCGACCATAGAAGCGGCCCGCTTGGCGGCTCGGCTGATTTAGTCGCCGGCCACGCCGTCGGCGATTTTTCTGCCGACCAACTGACGCTCGTCCTTGGTCAAGTAAAGCGCGTCGTAGTACTCTGCCGGGATCTCAGTGCCCTTGAAGTCCGCCCTGAGGTTCTTGATAAACGCGCGGGTGGTCACGAAGCAGCGAACGCCGTTGGGTTTGTTTTCAGCCACGAGCGATTCCAGGCTGTGCTTGACGCTGTCGCCCCGGTAGGTCGTTTCGATGACCCCGTCCGAATCGGCGATGCGGGCTTCTTCGGACCTTGGGTCTATTCCGACACGTTGAAGGAACGCCTCGACTTTCGGCGACATGGCCGAAGCCGAGGATAACACGCCGAGAAGCAAAGACAGGGCTAGGAGGGGTATTTTCATAGGGGTCACCTCGACCGTCAGTATAATGGACCTGTCTTGACAAAGCAAGGGCCTGCGGCTACACTGCGCCTATGGCCCCCTCGTATCCCGGCCGTGTCCTCGTCGTGGGCGCTTGCGTCGCGGCGGTCTTGTGCCTGACCGGGCCTCCGGCCGCGGCGAAAGGCAAGTTTTCACCCGAGCAGGCTCAGATCATCGGCGAGTACTCGAGCGAGATCGCCAAGATACCGCGCGAGCTGTACGGCGACTCCGCCAAGCTGCAGGCGTTCATCAGAAACGATCCGGAACTGAGCCAGCTCGAGCCGAATAAAGGATTTCAAAGCGCCATCGCGATTCTCGCCGGCATTCGGCGCGGCCGGCCTCAGGGCGGCGGCGCGGCGCGCCCCGACGCGGAGGCCGCAACGGCGGCCCAGGAAGAATATTTCCGGCTCTTGTCCAACCGCGTTTCCGATCAGGTTTGGGTGTTTGTGGAGGTCGGAAGGCGAGCGTTCGAGCGTAAGGACTATTTGCAGGCCTTTCGTGACTACGAGAAAGCGTTGATGATCGACGCGGCCAACTCCGAGGCTCTTCTTGGCTACGGCCATTCGGCCAATGAACTGGGCGACCACGCCTTGGCGGTGAGGGCCGCTCGAGAGATGTTGAAGAATGACCCGGGCAGCAAGGACGCCCTCGGCCTCTACCATTTCGCCAATGACCGGGCCCCCGTCATGCGATTGCCAAGCGCCGTCTTTACGGCGGATCGCGGCGCCGCGCCGGTTTCGGGAGCGCACCTTCCGGTCTCCCCGCCGCCGGGGCCGGCGGCCCCGGCGGCGGGCGGCGCCGGTTCGGAAGCGGGCGTCAATGAACGATCGGCCCAGCTGACGCGCGACGCAAGGGCGGCCTTGCGCCTGAAGGATTTTCCGGCGGCCCATGAATTGGCCAGCCGGGCGCTGGGACTCAACTCGCGCAACGCTCAGGCGCTCAATTTCCGCGCGATCGCCTTGAACCGCATGTCCCGCTTTGCCGAGGCGGCCTCCGACGCCGGGGCGGCCTTGGCTTTGGCGCCGGGAAATTCAGCGGCGCTGCAGACTCGCTCGTGGGCTTTCGCCAAGCAAGGCCTCTATCGGGAGGCTTTGCGAGACGCCGAGGAGACGCTCGTGCGCGATTCGGCCAACGCCTTCGCCTATCAAAACAAAGCCTTGGCCTTGGCCGGACTCAGGGATCGGGCCGGCGCGCTGGAAGCCTTGCGCCAATCGGCGGCGCGCGACGAGCGTTTTAAAGACCGCTACGAGCGCGCCTTGCAGCTGCCCCAGGACACGGATTTGACCTTATTGTTCGGCGAGGAGAACGTCTGGGTCGAGACGTCGCCGCCGACGCCCCGGCGGCGGCGTTTTTTTCGCTTGGCGACGCTCACGGCTTCGGGGGGCATGCTGATCGCCCTCGGCCTTCTTCACATCTTCTCGGCGGGCTTGAGGGAGAAAGTTCGCGTGACCGTGCGGCGAGTATTGCGCTTCGTTCCCATGGCGGATCCGTTCAAGAACCCCTCCGCGACCTCCGATTCGCCGTTTTGGACCCAATATCTTCTCGTCAAGGAGATCGCCTTGGGGGGCATGGGCGTCGTTTATGAGGCTCGAGACCGGGCGCTGGAGAGGCGCGTGGCCGTCAAAAAGATGCGCGATGAAATTCGCATCGATCCTCAGGAGCGCCGGCGTTTCATCAATGAGGCTCGAATGGTCGCCCGTCTTCACCATCCCAATATCGTCGACATCTACGCGATCTCGGAGGAGGCCGACGACGTCTATCTTGTTTTCGAATACGTGGAAGGCCGCACGCTTCAGGATCAAATCAAGTCCGAGGGTCCCCTGGATCCGGCCGCCGCACGCGGCGTCCTGCGCGCCGCGGCGGAGGCCGTCGAGCATGCCCACGCGCATCACATCGTGCATCGCGATCTCAAGCCCTCGAACATCATGATCACCCCCGACGGCCGGGTCAAGGTCATGGATTTCGGCGTCGCCCGCCAGGCCAAGGACGCGCTCACGAAGATGTCCGTGACCGCCACCGTCGCCGGCACCCCCCCTTACATGGCTCCGGAGCAGGAGCAAGGCTCGGTGGGTCCTGAATCGGACGTCTATGCCCTGGCCGTATGCCTTTACGAGATGCTGACCGGTTGCCTGCCCTTCGCGGGGACCGGCGCGACGATGGCTCTTCACAAGATCAACGGAAGGCATGTCCCCATCACCGAGCGCAAGGCGTCCTTGCCTCAAGAGATCAATCCGGTCATGGCCAAGGCCCTCGCCCCCGATCCCGCCAGGCGCTACCGCACGCCGACCGAGTTCGTCGCCGCGGTGGATGCGGTGCTCGGCGCTCGTTAAAGCTTGGTAAAAGCGGGCCCCCTGCCTTGACAGGACACCGGCTCGCTCCTACACTGTGACGATGGCCCCTCTTTTCTTTGTCTTGGCCTTGAGTTTGCTCCCGTTGCGCGCGACGGGGGCCTCCGAGCATGCTCATCAACACGAACGTCTCGCCGCCTCCGACCAAATTTCTTTGAAGGAAGCCATCCGGCTCTCGCGCAAGGAGTTCGACGCGCTGCGCGCGCAGCACGAGGGCAGAGAGGGCGTTCTGCAGCGCATCACGGCCACCGAGTCGGTTTTCCTAAAGAGGCTTGAGCGCAGCAAGGTCCAGCAGTTATCCAAGTTCGAGGTCGAGCACATCGCCGAAATGTTCGATGCCCAGCTGGATTACGGCTCGGCTCTGCGAAGCATTTTGGAGAAGGCGTCCATTCCCAAGAACGACAAGATCCGCATGCTCCATGAGTTGCGCGTCAACGCGGACCCGGACCGTGTTCTCAACGATTCGAAACTGCCGGCGGCCGTGCGCAAGGAGCTTGTTTCGGCCATCGAGGACATCAGCGATCAGATGATGAAAAACCACGATCCCAACGGCAGCGACGTCATGGCCGAACTGCACAACGCGATCAACGAGGTCTTCGCCCGGCATCATCGGCGACCCGGCCGTCCCGGTCAAGGCGGGGACCCGGGTGTCGTCATCTTGCCCTCGCCTCCCGGCCCGCATGGATCGCAGATGCGCGATCAATTCGGAGCGGACCCCTCGATCTGGGAGTCCTCGGCGCGCGAGCGCCTGTTTAGAGGCGACCGGTCCGGCGGTTTGAATGACCTGGACCGCGCGATATCCCTTGGAGGAGGAGTCGACGCCTACGCGCTGCGCGGAGGGGTCTACATGGACCAAGGCGATTACGCGAAGGCTTACGCCGACGCGCAGAAGGCCCATCAACTCAATCCCGACGACAAGGACATCATGGGTTTGCTCAAGTCGCTGGAAGGGCGCGTTCCGGGCCTGCGCGCGCCGCCCGCGGCTTCGGCTCAACGCGCGCTCGCCACTGGCGAGCGCGAGGCGGCGGCGCAAAGCGGACTTGTCGCGACCCAAGACGCCCTTGTGCAGGCTTCGGCGCAGAAACTGCGCGAGGCCGAGCGAGCCCTCTCGATGGGAGATCTGCAGGAGGCGCTCGCGTTGACGCGGCGGGCGCTGGAAATAAATCCCAACAACGCCGCGGCCTATCACCTGCAGGCGCAGATCTTCGCGAGGATGAGGGATTACCAGAAAGCCATCGCCGCGGCGAGGGCGGGACTGGCGGTCTCTCCCGGCAGCGCCTCGCTTCTCGTCGTCCAATCCTTCGCCGAGAATCGTTCCAAACTGTTCCGAGACGCGCTGGCCAGCGCCAATCGGGCCATCGAGGTGAGTCCCAGAAATCCCTACGCCTACGCCAGTCGCGCGCACGCCTACGCGGGATTGGGCGACCGCTCTTCGATGCTGGCCGATATCAACCGCGCCGCCGCCCTCGACGAGCGTTTTCGCAAGACCGCCCAGGAAGCCGCCGCCCTGCAACTGCCCTTGGACGCGGACGCGTTGTTCCTGTTTCCGGGCGAAGCCGATTCGGCGCGTCCGCGGCCGCGGGAGGTTGGGCGGGGAACGTCGATGTCCCTGGTCTTGGGCGGAGGGATCGTCGGAGGGGCCCTGCTGGCCCTGGGCTTGTTCTCGATTTTCTTGGCGCCGATCAAGAACACGATGACGCGGATGTTTTCCCCAGCGACGCGGAGGCCGTCCTCCGCGGGAGGTCATGTCGCGGGCACGATCAGGGGCCAGTATGAGATTTTGCGTCAAATCGGCGTCGGCGGCATGGGCACCGTCTTCGAGGGGACCGACCGCTCTCTCGGTCGGAGGGTCGCCATCAAGAAAATGCGCGACGAACTTCAACTCAACGCCCGGGAGCGTTTCGTGATCGAGGCCAAGACCGTGGCCTCGCTGCACCATCCCAACATCGTGGACGTGTACGCGATCGCCGATGAGGGGGACGACCTGTACTTGATTTTCGAATTCGTCGACGGCAAGACCGTGCACGATCTCTTGCAGGAGACAGGGCGCTTGGCTCCCGCGGAGTCGATCCGCATCGTTCGGGGCATGGCTTCGGCCTTGGATTTCGCCCATTCGCGCGGGGTGATTCACCGGGACATGAAGCCCTCCAACGTGATGCTTGACGGCACGGGCCAGGTCAAGGTCATGGACTTCGGCATCGCGCGCATGGCCAAGGACGTGCTATCGCGCTATTCAGTGACGACCACTATCGCGGGAACTCCTCCATACATGGCGCCCGAGCAGGAGCAGGGCGTCGTGCGCCGGGAATCGGACACCTATTCGCTGGCGATCTGCGCCTATGAGATGCTGACCGGCAAGCTGCCGTTCGTCGGCATCGGAGCGGGCATGCTGATGAACAAGATCAACATGAGTTTCGTGCCGCCGTCTCGCGCGATCGTGGGGCTGCCGTCTTCTCTTGACCTCGTATTTCGGCGGGCTTTTCAAAAGGAACCCGAAAAGCGTCATCGTTCCCCTGGCGAATTCGCCGCGGAACTCCAAACGGCCGGAGCGGGCAGCCAAGGATCGCGTGGGCGCATGACCCAGGTCTCGGAAACTCTCCCCAAGACTGAGAAATCAACGGAA